>CADBON010000031.1 GCA_902796315.1 Oscillospiraceae bacterium
CACGCCCTGGTACTGGATGTTGTGGATGGTGAAGACCATCTTGATGCACTCATAGCCCGGCTGTGTGGCGTAGATCGTGGTGTAGTAGAGGGGCGTCAGCGCCGTCTGCCAATCGTTGCAATGGATGATGTCAGGCTTGAAATCGATGTGCGGGATCATCTCCAGAATCGCGCGGGAGAAGAAGGCAAACCGCTCGGCGTCGTCATAGAAGCCGTATAGCCCGTCACGCTTGAAATAATACTGGTTGTCGATGAGGTAATAGATGACCCCGCCGTATTTGGCTTCGAAGATGCCGCAATACTGACGGCGCCACGCCACCGGCACCGAGATGCTGGTGATGAATTTCATCGTATCTTTGAGTTCCTGCTTGATGCCGTCATAGAGCGGGATCACAACGCGGCAGCCGATCAGCCGCTTGCGAAGCGCCTGGGGCAGGGAGCCCGCCACGTCGCCGAGGCCGCCGCTGGCAATAAAAGGCAGCGCCTCGCTGGCAGCATATAAAACTTTCATACTGAATGCCTCCTATGTTAACCGAAAAAGTCCATATTGACGAGCCGGAAGAACTGCTGCAGTTTGTCGAACAGACCCGACGCGAAGAAAATGATGATGATCAGCAGCAGCAGAACGACCGGCACGCCGAGTTCGACGATCTTTTGGATCAGCATTTTTCGCTTGAGCGCCTTGAGTTCGTTTTCAAGCGCCTCCACCCGCTGCAGAAGAGCGGCGTTGGCAGAAGCGTCCGGCGCGGCAGGCGCGGCGTAGCCCGACGGGCGCGGTGCGGCAGGCGCCGGAAAACCGGCGGGCACGGCGGGGGCCGGTGCGGCGGGCGCGGCAGGTTCCAGCGACGGGAACCGCGCGCGCTCGGCACGCAGAGCGTTCGCGATCTCCGGCGAGCGCTCGGGTACGTCTTTGGCAAGAACGGCGTCCAGCCAGTGAAGCTGGGCCGCGGTGGGGGCATCGCCGCTGAGGGCGTGCAGTTGCTTTTCGCAGAACGAGCAAACGCGCACATCATTGCCGCCGAGTTTGGCGTCAACGAAATCCAGTTCATCCGTCTTGCATCCGCAGACCGGGCAAACGCTCATATCGGTCACCTCTTTCGTGAAAAATCAGATGGTAATCTCTTTACCGACGAAGAGCGGGTAACTCTTGTCGCCGGAAAGCGTCTTTTTGGGAGTGACGACGGTATTCTTATCCATGATCACGCAGTTCAGACGGGCGTCCTCGCCGACGTAGGCGTCCTGCATCAGAATGGAATTCTCGACAACGGCGCCCTTGGCGACGCGCACGCCGCGGAAGAGGACGCTGTTTTTGACGGTACCCTCGATCACACAGCCGTCGGCGATCAGCGAGTTGCCGGCGTCGGCTTCCAAACCGTACACGACGGGCATATCATTGCGCACTTTGGTATAGACGGGGCGCTCCGCGCTGAACAGGTCGCGGCGGACGTCGCGGTCCAACAGCGCCATATTGGCGTCAAAGAAGGACTGCATACTGTCGATGGTGAAGTTTTTGTTTTCGGCCTTGTAAGCGAACATATTCAGCCGCCCGACGTTGGCCTGCAGAATATCCTGCTCAAAGCCCTGATGGTGCATGCCCTCGCAGTCGGCAACCAAACGCTGCATCAGGGCCTTGCTCATCAACACCATATTGGCGGAATAGTCCACCTCGGCGTCGCCCGTCTTCTGCAGCGAGAGGTCGGTGATGCGGTCGCCGTCGCGCGTGAGCGTCAGCATCGGATCGAGCGCGGGCTTTTTGCCGTGCGCGTAAACGATGGTGACGTCGGCGTTCTTTTCGGTGTGGAAGTCAAAGAGTTTCGTCAGGTCCATATTGCAGACGAAGTTGCTGTACATCAACAGCACGTATTCCTGCTTGGAACGGGCGATGAACTCCATATTGCGGCTGAGCGTGTCGATGCTGTCATGCAGGGCTTCGCCGCCCACGGCTGAGAATGGCGGCAGCAGCACCAGGCCGTCGACCTTGCGGGACAGATCCCAACTGCGCCCGCTGCCGATATGGTCCATCAGCGAGCGGAAGTTGAGGTTGGCGAAAACGCCGACCTTGGTAACGCCGCTGTTGACGAGGTTGGAAAGTTCAAAATCGATCAGACGGTAGCGGCCGCCGAACGGGACGGACCCCATGGTACGGCGCGCGGTCAGGGGGTTGAGCGCCCCATCGAACGAGTTGGAATAGACGAGTCCCAGTACATTTTTGGGCATCATACCGTTTCACCCTCCTTCACGTCTTCGGAAATCATGGATTTGGCCTTGACTTTGCCGTTTTTGCCGACGGTCACGCCCGCGCCGACCACGCTGACGCCCCAGGC
>CADBON010000032.1 GCA_902796315.1 Oscillospiraceae bacterium
TCGGCAATCGCGTGGAGGAGCACATCGGCGTCGGAATGTCCGAGCAGACCGAGTTCCGAGGGGATTTCCACACCGCCGATCACACAGCGGCGATCCGGCACCAAGCGGTGCACGTCATACCCGTGACCGATGCGTGTCATTTCACGCCTCCCGGGCAAAGTGCTTCCAGGCAAGCAAGCCGCACCGAGACGGTGAGAATTTCGACCGCCTGTTTCAAAACCTCAGGCGTGGGATATGTCGGCGCAATGCGGATATTGCGGTCATGCGGGTCAAGACGGTACGGGAACGTAGCGCCGACGGGCGTCAGTTTAAGACCCGCTTCGGCACAGAAGACGCCGACGCGCGTCGCGATGCAAGCGAGAACGTCCAAACTGATAAAATACCCGCCGTTTGGTTTTGTCCACGACGCAACGCCGAGACCGCCGAGGTCGCGTTCCAGTCCTTCGAGAACGGCGTCGAACTTCGGTTTGAGAATGGCGGCGTGCTTTTTCATCTGCTCGCGAATACCCGCCACGTCTTTGAAATAGCGGGTGTGACGGAGCATATTGACTTTATCGTAACTGATGATCTGCTTGGAAAGGCGCTCGCGAATGTGCTGCAGGTTGGCGGGTGACGAGGCAATGCACGACACGCCGGCGCCCGGGTACGAGATCTTGGACGTCGAGGCGACCTCCACGACCATATCGCGGTTGCGGTTGGGCAGAACGTCAAAAATATTCAGCAGCACGTCGGGCGTATCGGTCAGATCATGTACAAGGTACGCGTTATCCCAAATGATGCGGAAATCATCCGCAGCGGGCGAAAGGTTGGCGATTCGTCTGACGGTCTCATCCGAGAACGTGATACCCAACGGATTGGAATACTTCGGCACCACAAACATGCCCTTGACCATCGGGTCCTGCACGGCTTTTTCGACCTGGTCCATATCCGGCCCGGTCAACAGCATATCGATATTCACCATTTCGATGCCGAAATATTCGAGCATGGCGAAATGACGGTCATAGCCGGGGCACGGACACAAAAAGCGCACCTTTCCCTGCTTGGCCCAGGGAGTAAAGCCGCAGCCGGAATACAGGCACTGGGCAATAAAATCATACATTAACTGCAAACTGGAGTTGCCGCCGAGGATCACGTCCTCGGGACGAACGCCGAGCAGGTCGGCAAACAAGCGTCTGCACTCGGGGATACCGTCCGGCATGCCGTAATTACGGGCATCCATGCCGTTTTCGCACAGATAGTTGCCGTCGTCGAAGACGAAGTTCATACCGTCGGAAAGGCACAACTGATCAGAGCCGGGCTTGCCGCGACTCATATCGATCTGCAGCTTTTTGGCTTTGATCGCGTCGTATTCGGCACGAATTTTGCGGAATTCGGCCTCCACTTCGGCGGGGGTCATTTCACTGTAAGCTTTCATACAACCAACTCCTTACGTCGGTTAAAAATCGGCAACACCGGTCGTGCGCGGGAACGGAAGCACGTCACGAATGTTGGAAATACCCGTCAGGTACATCACCAGGCGCTCAAACCCGAGACCGAACCCGGCGTGATGCGTTCCGCCGTAACGGCGAAGATCAAGGTACCACCAGTAGTCTTCCTCTTTCAGACCGAGTTCGCGGATGCGGTTCGTCAACACGTCCAGCCGCTCTTCACGCTGACTGCCGCCGATGATCTCACCGATACCCATTACCAGCAGGTCGGCAGCCGCGACGGTCTTGCCGTCGTCATTCAGGCGCATATAAAACGCCTTGATCTCCTTGGGATAATCGGTGACAAAGACCGGTTTTTGATAAACGGTCTCGGTCAGATAGCGTTCGTGTTCGGTCTGCAGATCACAACCCCAGTACGCTTTGTACTGGAAGTTATCGTTGTTCTTTTCCAAAATGGCAACGGCGTCGGTATACGTGACGCGCGCAAAATCGGCGTTTGCAACGGCGTTCAGCCGTTCGATCAGACCCTTGTCAATGAATTTGTTGCAGAATTCCAATTCCTGCTGACAGTGGTCCAGTACGTAGTGGATTACGTACTTGATCATATCTTCGGAGAGGTCCATCTCGTCCTTGAGATCTGCAAACGCGATCTCCGGTTCGATCATCCAGAATTCGGCCGCATGGCGCTGGGTATACGAGCGCTCGGCACGGAACGTCGGGCCAAAGGTATAGATCTTTCCGAAGGCCTGCGCCATGATCTCACCTTCCAACTGGCCGGAAACGGTCAGATAGGCGGGCTTGCCGAAGAAATCCTGCGAATAATCCACTTTGCCGTCCTCGGTCAGAGGCAGATTATCGGGATCAAGCGCGCTGACGCGGAACATCTCGCCCGCGCCCTCGCAATCGCTGCAGGAAATCAGCGGCGTGTGGGCATATAAAAAGCCACGCTCCTGGAAAAAGCGGTGAATGGCGTACGCCGCCACGGAACGGACGCGAAACGCGGCCGAATAGGTATTCGTACGCGGACGCAGGTGACCGACCGTGCGAAGATACTCAAGCGTATGATGTTTTTTCTGCAGCGGATAGTCGGGGGTAGACTCCCCTTCCACGCTGACGGAATCGGCGTTGACCTCAAACGGCTGAGCGGCGTCAGGCGTCAGCACAAGACGGCCCGTCACGATAACGGCCGCGCCGACGTTGAGTTTGCTTAA
>CADBON010000033.1 GCA_902796315.1 Oscillospiraceae bacterium
CCGAGGAAGACCTCGTCGTTTTCTTTGCCGTAAACGACGGGCCCGAGGCGTTCGCTCATGCCGTACTTCGTGACCATTGCCCGCGCCAAATCGGTCGCGCGCGACAAGTCGGAAGACGGGCCGGTGGAGCGGTCGCCGTTGAGGATCTTTTCGGCAACGCGGCCGCCGAGGAGCATGACCAGCGAGTCGTGCATCATGGCGCCGCTCATATAGGAAGAATCCTCCTCGGGACGGGTCATGGTATAGCCGCCCGCCATGCCGCGCGGAATGATGGAAACCTCGTAAACGTTGTCGGTATTCTCGAGATAATAGGCCGCAACGGCGTGACCGGCCTCGTGGTAGGCGGTGGCGCGTTTGTCCTTCTCGGTAAACTTATGGCTCTTTTTCTCGCTGCCCATTTCCACCTTGATGGTGGCCTCGTCGATCTCGGTCATGGTGATGGCCTTTTTATTGCGGCGGGCCGAAAGCAGCGCGGCTTCGTTCAGCAGGTTTTCAAGGTCGGCGCCCGTAAACCCGACGGTACCGTGCGCGACCGATTTGAGGTCGACGTCCGGCGCAAGCGGTTTATGCTTGGCGTGGACCTTCAGAATGGCCTCGCGACCGCTCAAATCGGGACGGCCGACGGTCACCTGACGGTCAAAACGGCCGGGACGAAGCAAAGCGGGGTCGAGAATATCGGGGCGGTTGGTCGCCGCGATCACGACGATCCCCTCGTTATTGCCGAAACCGTCCATTTCGACAAGCAACTGGTTCAAGGTCTGTTCGCGTTCATCGTGACCGCCGCCCATACCGGCGCCGCGATGGCGGCCGACGGCGTCGATCTCATCAATAAACACGATGGCGGGCGCTTCTTTTTTTGCCTGCTCAAACAGGTCGCGGACGCGGCTGGCGCCCACGCCGACGTACATTTCGACAAAATCGGAACCGGAGATGGACAAGAAGGGCACGTCCGCCTCGCCGGCAACAGCACGCGCGAGCAGGGTCTTGCCCGTTCCGGGAGGACCGACGAGCAGCACGCCCTTGGGAATGCGCGCCCCCAGCGCCGTAAACTTGCCGGGCTCTTTCAAAAAGTCGACGATTTCGGCAAGTTCTTCTTTTTCTTCATCGGCGCCCGCAACGTCGGCAAACGTCGTTTTGCGCTTTTCGTCCTTGCCGAAGCGCACGCGCGCCTTGCCGAAACTCATGGCGCGATTGTTTTCGGAAGAAATGGTACTATTCATACGGCGCATCATCACGAAGCCAAGCGCCACAACCAGCACCACGCCGATCACGATGGGGATGATCTGCAGCCATATGGAGTACGAGTTGCCGGAGACGTAATCGCACTTGATGGGTGCGTCTTTATGCTCGCGATTGTACTCGATCACGGCGTCGTGGATATCCTCCAAAAACAGCGAAACGTTCGGCACGGTATACTTGCCGCTCGTCTTGCCGTCGCTCTCGGTGTACTTGAGAACGCCGGAGCCGAGGTTGAGTTCGTACGCGCTGATCTGATGCTCGTCGAACTTTTCCACGATCTGGTAATACTCCAGTTTTTTCTGCTGCTGCGAATCACCGCCGCGGGTAAACAGCGTGACCGCCGTCACGATCAGCAGCGGCAGCAGCACGTAGGGCAAAAATGCTTTGATTTTGTCGGACATGGGAGTTTCGCTCCCCCTCTCAGTTAGATTCCTCGTAGACGCTCGGTTTGAGAACGCCTATAAACGGAAGGTTGCGGTAATACTCGGCATAGTCGAGCCCGTAACCGACGATGAACTCGTTGGGGACGGTGCAGCCGACGTACTCGGCGTGCAGATCGACCTCACGGCGCTCGGGTTTGTCGAACAGCGTACAGATGCGGATGCTGTTCGGGTTGCGCGCCAGCAGCAATTCCTGGATATAATTGAGCGTTTTACCGCTGTCAAGAATATCCTCAACGATCAGCAGGTCCTTCCCCTCAATATTTTGATCGAGGTCTTTGATAATACGCACCACGCCGGAACTTTTCGTTCCCTTATCGTAGGAAGAAACGCTCATAAAGTCGATGTTGCAGGGAACGGTGACGGCACGCATCAGATCCGCCATAAAGATCACGGAGCCCTTCAGCACGCTGACCATCAGCAGGTTTTTATCCTTGTAATCCTCGCTGATCTGGGCGCCGAGGCGATAAACAATTTCAGCCAGTTCGTTTTCGCCGATAAGCACCCGATCGATATCATCGGAATACGACTTACCAATCATAGTTTTTTCCCTCCGATAAAAAGAATGTGTGTGGAATTATCTTCCGGTCGGCAGCGTTCGGCAACACCGACGCCGCAGATCCAAACAATGCCGGTGCGGTCACACAGCAGTGGAAGCGCATCACGCTCTTCCAGGGGCACGTGCTCCTCCTGCAGCAGTTTTTTCAGCGGTTTGGTCACGCCCCGCCGCGCGGGGGCAAACACGTCGCCCGCCTCGCGGGACCTGAAAACAAGCTCGCCGTCTATTCTATCATAGTCTAAAAGATTATCCAAGACGTAACGAGAAATTCTTTTTGAACTTTTTGTGTACGGGGATACGGTGAGGCAGTACCCGCCGAAAACGCCCGAAAACGGAACGGTAACGGCAAGGGGCTGCGGCGCAGGCGCCGTCTCGTTCAAAAAGAGGCGAAACGAACCGCCGACGGCCTCGGCGGTAACGGGGCCGCAGAGTTGCAGACGGCCGCCCTCGTCAAGTATCTTGAGAAGCGGCTCAAGCAACACGCGGTCGCAGCCGCGGCCGGTAAAACGGTGCACGGCCAACTGCACAAAACGGCGTTTGATCGGTTCCGGCAGGCGGCGTACGGCGTCAAGGGAATAGGTCCCCTCGCCCGTTTGGTTTTCTTCAAGCGCCTGCTCCGCACAAGCGGTCAGGTACGCCTCGTCGCGCCGCGCGTACACGGTAAAAGACGCGAAATGCTCGACGGCGGCAGAGTTGACCGCAGTCAATCCCGGCAAAACACCGTGCCGCACGCGGTTGCGGGCGTATTCGTCAGACAGATTGGTGCTGTCAGTCACAAAAGGCAGACGGTTATCGCGGCAATACGACTCGATTTCGTCACGCGTGCAGAACAGCAGCGGACGAATCACTCCGTCACGGACGGGCGAAATGCCGCACGCACCGCGCAGAGAAGCGCCACGCGCGAGATTCAGCAGAACCGTTTCGGCATTGTCGTTGGCGTTGTGGGCGGTGGCAATCAAACCAGCGTCACCGCAGACGTCACGAAGGCAGGCATACCGCAGACGGCGGGCGCACGCTTCTGTTGATTCGCCCGTGAGCGCGGCCTCGGAAGGCACGTCCGCGCGCTTCAAAACAAAGGGAACGCCCATCGTTTCACAGATTTCCCGGGAAAAATCGGCGTCGCGATCCGCTTCCGCGCCGCGGATGCCGTGATGCACGTGAACGGCGGTAAGCGTTACGCCATACACGGGCGCCAATTCGCGCAACACCGAAAGAAGACACACCGAGTCCGCCCCCCCCGAAAAGCCAACGACGACACGCTGACCGTTATGCAGCATGCCGTAGTCGTCAATCGTTCGTCGGACGGTTTGAATCAGCGCGGACTCACAGGGTGTCATCACGATACTCCAACGTAGCAAACAGCGTAAACTGCTTTTCAAAGTGCATTTTGATATCCTCGGTCGGGCCGTGACGGTTTTTGACCACGTTGACGTACGCGATATTCATTTCGGGGTTGTCCGCCGACTGGGCCTCGCCGTCTTTGCGTTGGTAGTACTCGGGACGATACAAAAGCATAACGATATCGGCGTCCTGCTCGAGCGAGCCGGAATCGCGCAGGTCCGAAAGGAAGGGACGGCTGTTCGAGCTTTTGCCGTTCTTTTCGGGTGCACGCGACAGCTGGCAGCAGCACACGACGGGAATCATCATTTCCTTCGCCAGCATTTTCAGACCGCGGCTGATGTCCGAAACCTCCTGCACGCGGTTTTCTTTCTTGGTCGCGGACTGCATCAGGCCGAGATAGTCAATAAATACGCAGTCCACCTGACCGGCGCGTTTGAGTTTGGATTTGAGTTCGGGAACGGTCAGCTGTGAGGTATCGTCAAAATACAGCGGAACGTTATACAGCATATTCGCCGCTTCGGCAAGGCGTTTCCACTCGTCGCTGGTCAATTCGCCGGAACGCAGTTTATTGGACTCGACGCGCGCCTCGGTCGCAAGCAGACGTCCCGCCAACTGTTCGTTGCTCATCTCCAGCGAGAAAAAGGCGACCTTTTTGCCGCGGATCGCGACGTTGCGGGCGATATTCAGCGCCAGCGCCGATTTACCGACCGAAGGACGTGCGCCGATAAGAATCAGGTCGGATTTGTTCAAGCCGGACGTCACTTCGTCGATCTGTGAAAAACCGGTGGGAATGCCCTTATACTCGTCGGCATTATCGGACGCAAGATTCGACAGCGTCGGGAAAACGGCGCCGCTGATGATGTCGCCCAACTTTTGCATATGACCGCCGGTCTTGCCCTTGCGGATCTCATAAATGCGCTGTTCGGCAGAGTCGAGAATGGCGTCGGGATCGGCCTCGCCCTTTGTGGCCTCGTCGATCGTGTCGCGGGAAACGGCGATCAACGAGCGCAAATAATATTTTTCGCGGACGATGCGGCAATGCCCTTCGACGTTGGCGGCGGTGGGCATCATCTGGGCAAGTTCGAGCAAGTATTTTTTGGTGCTTTCCGGCTCATAGTCGTGTCCGTTATTCAGCTTATCGAGCACGACCACAAAATCCACGCGGTCGCCCAACATATCCAGACGCAAAATCTCGGACATGATGTCGCGGTGCATGGGCATGTAGAAATACTCCGGTTTCACCAGGGAAAGGATCGTCGAGATCTTTTCCGGGAAAACCAGCGCACATCCGATGACGGACTGTTCCGCCTCGAGACTGAACGGCATTTCGTCCGGATTGACGGACGACGGGATAACGGCAGAGGCCATATTCAATATCCTCTCTTATTCTTCGGTAATTTTGACGCGGAACTCGGCGGTCACCTGCGGGTGCAGACGGATCTTGGCAGGATAGACGCCGAACGCTTTGATGTCGTCGACGGAGATCTTGCGCTTGTCCGTCACAATGCCGATCTGCTGGGTGACGGCGGCGGAAATCTCCTTGGCGGTCACGGAACCGAACAGTTTGCCATTAACGCCGCCCTTGGCCTTGATCTCAATGACGACGCCGCTGATCCGCTCCGCGTTGGCTTTGGCGGCTTTCAATTCCTCGTCGGCCCTGAATTTTTCGCTTGACTGTTTGTTTTTCAGTTCCGACATCAACTGCGCGTTGAGTTCGCAGGCAAGTTTGCGCGGAAACAAGAAATTGCGCGCATACCCTTCGGAGACGTTGACCTTCTCCCCTTTTTTGCCGAGACCTTTGACGTCGGCTTGTAAGATGACTTCCATGGCGATACCTCCGTTATTTGGATTTGACGTAAGTGTCAATAGCTTTGAGCAGCTGCTGCTTAGCCTGTGCGAGCGTTTCGCAGTCGACCTGCGCGGCCGCCATCGTGCTGTGACCGCCGCCGCCGAGCTGTTCCATGATCAGTTGTACGTTTTCTTCGCCGAGAGAGCGGGCGGAAATCTGCACCTTCTCACCGGGTTTGATGAACGAGAGCACGAATGACGCGCGCACACCCTCGATATCCAGCATATCGTTGGCGGCTTTCGAGGTCAGAATGCGCAAATCGCCACGCATTTCCTCCGTGCCCGAAATCATAAAGCCGTCATAGTTCACGGCGTCGGCAAGAATGCGGTACTGCGCCGCCATCGTATCGGACGACGAAGAAAAAAGTTTTTTGACAAGCACGGTGTTGGCACCGCTTTCACGCAGGAAACCGGCCGCCTCGAACGTGCGCTGTGAGGTGCGAAGTACGAAGTTGCGCGTATCCAGCACGATCCCCGCCATCAGCGCGGTAGCGATCTCTGCCGGAAGCCGCCCGGTCACGGTCGAATACTCGATCAGTTCCGCGACCATTTCGCTGGCCGAGGAAGCGCCGGGAAGATGGTAAAAGATCTCGGCGCCGGTGACGGCATCTTCAGCGCGGCGATGGTGATCGATCACGATCTGCGCCCCACAGCGTTCGCAGAGCTGCGGGCAATCGAAAATCGCGGGGCGGTGAACGTCCACGGACGCGAGCAAAACGGACTCGTCGCATATTTCAAGCGCGTCACGCGGAGAAATGAAACCGCCGTACCCCTGCCCGATGAGATAGGAAACCAACGGCCCGGCAAGGGTCGTCTTTTCATCGATCACGGTATAGGCCTTGACCCCGCAGAGGGTGCACAGATGCTTCAGCCCCACGGCGGCGCCGACGGCGTCGTAATCGGAAAACGTATGGCCCTGAATCAGCACGGTCTCGTATTTTTTAAACACGTTCGCCATATTGGCGGACGTCTTGCGCGGCGAAACGCGGGAACTGTCGTTCAAGCGGTCGGAAACGCCGCCGTAATAGATATGCCCCTCGGGCGTGTACACGGCCGCCTGGTCGCCGCCGCGGCCAAGCGCCATATCCAGCGCTTTTTTTGCGCGTTCCTCACACTCGGCAAATGTGTCGCCTGTGCCGACGCCGATGGAAAGCGTCGGATCCAGTTCGGTGCCCTCGACTTTGAACGCACGGACGTCGCCGATGACGGAAAACTTGTTCTTTTCCAGTTCGGTAAGATCACGTACTTCGCCGACGACGGTAAACCGGCCGTTGGCAGTCTTTTTGAGAATGAGTTTGCGGTCTTTCAGCCAGTTTTCCACGCGGCTCTCGATCCCGCTGAGAGCAAGCGCGAACTTGCTGTCGGTCAGCTGGCGGGACAACTGCTCGATATTATCGACCAGGATCTGCATGACGAAAGGACGGGAGGCAAGATACTCCGCTTCGATATTTTTGTAATATGTATCCTCGTGCAGATAGACACACAGCAGCGGCATGGACGGCGTGCGCACAGTGCTGATAAAGGCGGTAAACAGGCGGTCGTCGAGCCGTGCCGGCGCCGAGGGGGAGCCCATCAGGCCGTAAAAATCAAATTCCCCGAAGAAATCGGCGGCGGACAACTGCCGCGCTTTGTCTGCGGCGATCACTTCGCTCTCAAAACGCTCGTTGTACCAAACGATCTGCCCCTGCTTGTCGAGCAGCATGCAGGGCAGCGGAAATTTGCCCGCGACGTCGGAGGATTTGCCTTCCAGCGAACTGTTGAGCGCCGCCACGCTGCGCCGCACCGAAACGAACCGCAGAACGCTGTAAAGCAGGTTGGCGGCAGCGACCAGAAAGAACGCCGCTGCGAACCACAGAAAAGCGTCTTTGTCGTAATAAAAGGTCCCGGCGGCAAACAGCAGCAGAATCAGCGCGGCCAAAAAACCGACCGGGTTCTGATAGAATATGGCTTTCAGTTTCATACCGTCACCTGTCAGACAACAAGGATCACGGGTACGATCATCGGCGAACGTTTCGTGCGCTCATACATCAGCCGCGACAACTCGTCACGCAGTTTGAGCGAAACGGCGCCCGCGTCCACGCCGCCCTTGGAGGAAAAGCCGGCCACGACGCGCTCCGCAAGTTCGACTGCCTCGCGCATCAGGAATTCCGCCTCTTTGACGTAGACAAAACCCTTGGAATCAATAAACGGTCCGCTGACGAGACGACCGGTGTACGAATCGATGGCCGCGGTTAGAATGATGATGCCGTCCTGCCCGAGGCGCTGGCGCTCTTTCATAACGCGCGTACCGACGTCGCCGACGCCGTAGCCGTCGACATAGACCTTGCCGCTGGCGACGGTGCCGGAATGCAGGATGCCGTCCTCGGAGACCGAAACTTCATACCCGTTGTCGGCAATGAGGATATTCTCGGGCGGGATGCCGACGCTTTCCGCAAGTTTTGCGTGGTGGCGCAGATGCTTCTGCTCACCGTGAACGGGAATAAAGAACTGCGGCTTGACGACGGAAAGCAACAGCTTCTGCTCCTCCTGGCAGGCGTGGCCGGAAACGTGCACGTCATACATCTGCTCGTAAATGACCTTGGCGCCGAGCCGCAGCAGCGAATTGATGACGTTGGTGACGGCCTTCTCGTTGCCGGGGATCGGGCGGGCGGAAATGATGATATAATCGTTGGAACCGATGGCCACCTGCCGGTGAATGCCGGACGCCATGCGCGAGAGAGCCGACATGGCCTCGCCCTGGCTGCCGGTGGTGACGAGCACCAATTCGTTGTCGGGGTACTTTTTGATGGCGTCGATGGGAATGAGCGTCCCCTCGGGAATGTGGATATACCCGAGTTCCGCCGCGATATTGACAACGCTTTCAAGACTGCGGCCGGAGAGGGCGACCTTGCGCCCCTCTTCGTCGGCGATGTCGATGATCTGCTGTACGCGGTGGATATTGGAAGCGAAGGTCGCGACGATGATGCGGCGGCCGCCCGCTTTGGTGAACAGACTCTTGAACGTTTCGCCGACCTTGCGCTCGCTCTGGGTAAATCCGGGCTGTTCGGCGTTGGTGGAATCGGACAGCAGGCAAAGCACGCCCTCCTGCCCGATCTCGGCAAAGCGTCCGAAATCGATCACGCCGCCGTCGATGGGGGTGGAATCGATTTTGAAATCGCCCGTCTGAACGACGGTGCCCGCCTCGGTACGGATGGCGAACGCGACCGCATCGGGGATGGAGTGGTTGACGTGAATGAACTCGACCGAAAAATCACCGGCGGTGACGGTCTCGCCCGCGGCGACGACGTTCAGCCGCGGTTCGAAGGTGAACTTGTGCTCGGCCATCTTGGCGCGGATCAGCCCGACGGTCAGTTTGGTGGCGTAGATCGGAATGTCGAAATCGTGCAGCAGATAGCACAGACCGCCGATATGGTCCTCGTGACCGTGCGTGATGAACACGCCCTTGATCTTGTCGATTTTTCTCTCGATGTACGAGAAGTCCGGAATGACGAAATCAACACCCGGCTGGTCGGATTCGGGAAACGCCAAGCCGCAGTCGACGATGATCATACTGTCGCCGTATTCGTAGCAGGTCATGTTTTTGCCGACTTCGTTCAACCCGCCGAGGAACGAGATCTTGACGGGCTCTTTACGCGGACGCGGGGTGATTTTGGAATAGCGGCCCTTGTCGGCCGCCGCACTGCGGCGTTTGCCCGCGGTGTTGCCGCGGACGGTCCCCTTCGGGGACTTTGCCGTCTTGTCGGAAAGTTTTGTTCTGTTGTTTTTTTGCATTGTATTCTCCTGAAAGCAAATCGAAATATATGTAGCGGATGGAACGCCGGCCCCGTTTGCGGAACCGCCATCGCAAACAAAGTCGGGCGTTCAAACGAACATTACTCTATTATAGTTAACTATTATCATACTATGCTTTGGGTAGATTGTCAAGGGTCGCGGCGGCGATAATTTCCCGGATCTCGGCTGTGAGTTCGTCGGCCGCCTCGGCATTGACCGCCTCGCTGATCACGTGCAGCCGCAGACCGTCGGAATAGGGAAAAAGCCGCGCCTTCCCGGCAGCGGAGCGGAGTTCGAGCACACCGTTGCCCGCCGTAAAATCCGCCCCGCGGGCGCCCGCCGCGGAGGCAAGGCGGCCCACCTCAACGTCGACGTCGAGGGCATTTTCACTCAAATAAAACTGCGGCACGTCGTCGGCCAGTTCGGCTACGGTTTTCCCCGTGGCGTCCTCTATTTCCAAGAGTTTTACGAGAAGATAGCAGGCGTCCGCCGTCCACAGGCAGTCGTGGGACGGAAATCCCGTGCTCAGCGTCGCGCCGCTCTCCCCTTGCGCCGCGGCAAACTCCGCCAAAAACGAGGGGGCGTTCCACGGCAGGGTCAGCCGCTTTTTGTGCCGCAGTTCATAGAGCGCCGCCGACGCAAGCAGCGTTGCGTGACGAAACGTGCGCCCGCCGTATTTGGCAGTCAAACGCGTTCCCGTACGGTTGATAACAAACACAGTTTCTTCTCTGTCGGCGCCTTTTTCAGAAAAACCGTTGAGCATTTTCACCGCCGGGGCAAGCAGCGGCGCGTCACAGATGACGCGAAACGCGTGACCGTAGACGAGTGATTTCATCCACTTGAACAGATCCGCAAGGTACTGTTCCTGCAGATCCGACCGCACTTCGGCAAGTTCTGCGTTACTGTCGGATCGCGGCTTATACGGAGAAGAACAAAGCACGGCAGTTTCGCGCTTGCCGAGCGGTCGGCCGTCGGTGCCAAAAAACTGAACGGGCGGCGCAGAGCCGTCGCTGATAAAAGCGTACAGCCGACGACGAAGACGCAGGGCGAACTGCGGCAGTTGCCCGCGCACGGCGGAGCCGGCATCCGTAACGCAAGCGCCGGCGCAGAGCGCCCCGGAAACAAAGGCCGCTTTCAGTGCGGCGGAACGGGCGGAACCGTCGTCGAGAACACAGAGTTCACGCGGGCAATAAGCGCCCGCCGCCCCGCCGAGCAGGGTCACGAGTTCCGGCGTTGCGACGCCGTCTTCCCGGTAGAGCATGGCAAAAACGTCCGCCCCGTCGCCATCCTCCCTGTTGACGGTGCAATCGCCGCCGACCACCGAAAACGAAGGGAGCAATGCCGAATACGCCGCAAGTGATCCCTCCCCCAAAACACCGGACGAACCGAGCGCACTCCCGGCAAGCACAGCGGCGCCCAGCCGCAGCGAGGCATCCTCGCCGACGGCGGAATCGCGCACCACACAGTCGCGCGAAAGGTACACGCCGTCACCCGTCCATGCGTTTTCGACCCGCGCCCCTTCCGAAATGACGCTGTCGTCGCCGACGACTGCGTACGGGCCGACGACCGCGCCCGTCTCGATCTGCGCGCCGACGCCGAAATAGACGGGCGGCACAGCCACGTAGGAGCCGGTCGGCGCTGCAACGTCGTAATAGACGCCGCGCGTACTGCGGCAGGACGGGGCAAACGCCGTACCATCCAGCATCTCTTTAACGACGGCGAGCAGATCCCCGACCGAAAGCAGCCGGCGGTAATAACAGGAAACGGGGATCTCTGCCGGGCGCTTTCTGCCGCGTTTCAGACGGCGGTAAACGTCGGTCAGAGAGCGGCAGGAATCGGGGAGATCGGCAAGGTCATACTCGTGCAAAAAGGCAACGACAGGGCTGCCGTCGGCGCTCAAAAAGAAGCAGGGCGCCACAAGACCAAGGCGCGACAACTGCGGCATCGAATCGAACCAAAACAACGAATCGCCGTCCGCAAGCGCCGCCACGGCAAGGGGTGCTCCGGTGCGCCCAAGCGCGGAGAGGGACGGAACGAACGTGAGGTGCGGCTGCGTTTTATAGGTCTGCGTTTTTTTGAGCAGATCAGACGGATTGCCGTCGGTCACCGCCACCGCCTCGCGCACCGCAAAATGCTGTTTCAAGGCAAGTATCTGCAGTTCCGCCAAATGCTTTGAAACCGGGCGCAGATCGCCCAAAAAACCGCTTTTTATCAATTGGCGCAACGGGTTGCCGTCCTCGCCGGGTAATATCAAAAACCGCATACGTTCCCTCTTTTTCGCAAAACTGTTCGTAGTATGGACGAAAAAAAGAAAAATACACAAAAGGTCTTTTGTCTTTTGCAAAAATATGCTATACTGGTCCCGAAAAAGAACGGACAGCACAAGCAAGCGGAGAATCACCTATGAAAAAAGTAGAAATCTTCACCGACGGGGCCTGCAGCGGCAACCCCGGCCCGGGCGGCTGGGGCGCGATTTTGCGCTACGCCGGGCACGAAAAAGAATTGAGCGGCGGCGAGTCAGACACCACCAACAACCGCATGGAACTGACCGCCGTCATCGAGGCACTCAAGGCGCTGAAAGAGCCCTGCGACGTGACCGTCACGACCGACTCGAAATACGTCTGCGACGCGATCACGAAGGGTTGGGCGGAATCGTGGCGCGCCAAGGGCTGGCGCAAAGCCGACAACAAACCCGCGCTGAATCCCGATTTATGGGAAGAACTGCTCAATCTTTTGAGCCGTCAGAGGGTTACGTTTGTCTGGGTAAAAGGCCACAACGACCACCCCGAAAACGAGCGCTGCGACCGCCTGGCCGTCGCGCAGTCAGAGCATTTCAAGCCCTGACAAAATAACACAGAAGAGGATCGCGAACGATCCTCTTTTTTTGGACAAATCCCCGTCTTTCGCATAGTATGAAGCGGTAACGGGATCCCCGTTACACGAAAGAAAGAAGGGAACGTATGGCAACCTTTACAAACCGGGCGCAGATCACCTACAGCGGCGGCACGGCCGTTTCCAACGTCGTGACCGGCGAACTGGCAGAAGCGCTAAACGTTACCAAATCCTCGTTCGGCACGGGATACGGCCCCGGCGAGAGCATCACCTACGCCGTGACTGTCACCAACTCCGCCGCCGCGGATTTTGCCGGACTGACGCTGACAGACGACCTCGGCACCTACACCGAAAACGACTTGACGCTGACGCCGCTGACCTACGTGGACGGCTCCGTTCACTATTTTGTGAACGGCACCCTGCAGCCCACGCCCGCCGTCGCCGCGACGGCAAATGCGCTGACGATCTCGATCCTCACCGTTCCGGCGAACGGCAACGCCCTGCTGATATACAGTGCAACGGCGAACGAGTTTGCGCCGCTCGGTGCGGGCGACATCACCAACACGGCCACCCTTTCGGGCGGCACGCTTGCGCAGCCGATCTCAGACACACTCACGCTGCCGTTCACCGACGGCCCGATCCTGTCGGTCACAAAGGCGCTGACCCCCATCGTGGTGAATGAAAACGGTCAGCTGACCTACACCATTACCGTCAGCAACGCGGGCAACGAGGCGGCAACAGCGGACGACAACGTCATGCTGACCGACACGCTCAACCCCGTCCTTTCGGCGATGAACGTCACCTACAACGGCGCGCCGTGGACCCGAACGATAAACTACACCTACGACGAGACGGGCGCGTTCGCATCCGCGGCCGGGCAGATCACCGTCCCGGCGGCGACCTATACGCAGGACACGACGACCGGCGCATGGAGTTTAACACCCGGCACGGCGACCGTCACCATGACCGGCACGGTCTGAAGCAGAAAGAAAGAAGACGGGGCGACCCGTCTTCTTTCTTTTTTGACTTTTTTATGACTGTTTGAGGAGTTTTTCGCGTTCGCGGTAATCGGGCAAGACCGCCTCGATCTCGGCATAGAACGCGGCGCTGTGATTGTGCTGACGGATGTGTGCCAGCTCGTGCACGACGACATAATCGATGCACGGCTCGGGTTTCGTCATCAGGTACAGCGAGAAGCAGAGGCCGTTTTTGGCAGAACACGAGCCGTACCGCGTTTTTGCCGAGGTGATCTTGACGCTTGCGGGCCGGACGCCCATCTGCGCGGCAAACTGTTCGACCTTGCGCGGCAAGACTTCTTTGGCAAGGCGGCGCAGTCGCTCGCGATCCTCGTCCGTCAACACGGGACGCGCCGCGGCGCGCTGTTTCTGCGTTTCGACGGTGCGGGTGATCCATGCTTCCTTTTCCTGCAAAAAGCGGTCGATCTTTGCCTGCGACAGACGCAGGGGCGCGCGCACGGTCACGCTGCCGTCGAGGTCCACCTGAACGGCAAGGGTCTTGCGGCGCGAACGAACGAGCGTATAGTCCATCACGGCTGCTCCGTGAACGGGATCTGTTCGCTCGCGTGCTCCACGGAAAGGAAGTTGTTGCGAGCGGCGTAATTCCACTTCATGTCAAAGCAGGAAACGACCGCATCGACCGGGATATAGAGCTGCCCGCGCATCCCTCGGTAAACGGGCGCGGGAAGTTTCACCTCTCCGCTCTCGGTGACGGCGATATCCGACCCCTCGGTAAACGTGGCGCGGTGGCCGT
Organism: Oscillospiraceae bacterium; assembly: GCA_902796315.1. Lineage (GTDB taxonomy): Bacteria > Bacillota > Clostridia > Oscillospirales > Acutalibacteraceae > DTU089. Next base: position 13,801 of record CADBON010000033.1, read on the forward strand.
ACACCCCCAGCGTGATCTTGCCGGGTTCCTTGACGACCTCGGCGCAAATGACGGAAAACAAC
>CADBON010000034.1 GCA_902796315.1 Oscillospiraceae bacterium
ATGATGATCAACATGGGCGCCCATCCCGACGTCGCCGGCCTGCCGACCTCGAGCAACTCCGGCCGTGAAATCAGCGGCGACTATGTCTATTACCTCGGCGAATATCTGGATAAAGCCGGTTACGACTTTATGTTCTTCCAGGGCGCTATCGCCGGTATTTATGAAAAACGCAGCGTCACGGGCGACGGCGTTGAAACCGCCAAGCGTTGGGAAGAGACCAGACGCTACGGCTATGAAATCGCCCGCATCGCCCTGGCAATGAACAAGACGATCGAAGAGATCAAGGCCGATCCCCTGCTGAACGTCGAGGACGAAATCGCCAAATACGGCGACAACGGTTATTATTCGATCTGGTACGCGAACTGGGATAACCCCATCGGCACCGAGACCGTTACCGACGCTGACGGCAAAGAAACGACCAAGGACATCTATCCCGAACCCGGCACCGACTGGGCTCCCGTTGACGACGTCGAGGTCGAGCCGTTCCTGAACCTGACGCAGGATCTTGTCCGCGTGGTCGTTTCCAACGACCTGATCAAGGCCGCCGGCAAACTGAACCTTGCCAACTACTCCGTCTATCACGATGAAGAAAACGAAACCTTCTTCGTTTACACCGAGGTCGGTTATATCGAGTTCGGCAACCAGTTCAAGGCCGTTATGATGCCCGGCGAGATCTGCCAGGATCTGATCATCGGCGGCACCTCGCTCCAGAAAAAGTACGCAGTTACCGGCTCTGACTTCCAGGGCCAGACCGCTGCCCAGATCTTCGGCGACGATGTCAAGTGCTTCGGCCTGATGAACGACGCCATCGGCTACGTTGTCCCCGATAACGACTACACCATGGGCAACCCCGCCGATCACTATCACGAACTGATCAGTCTCGGCCAGAACGTCGGCTCGGCGCTGACCGATCAGCTCGGCAATTTGAACAGCAACATCGTTCGCGTGTAACACACCGACCTGAAAGGCGGGCTTCTGCACGGAAACCCGCCTTCCGTTTTTTAATCGATCGTGTTTGCAGACGCAATACCTTATATATAAAGGAGAGTTCCCATGGCTTGCTTTTTAGTTCCGACTGCCGAAGCGATCGTCGTTACGGCCGTTGCCCAAGTTTTGAAATCCCGCGCCGCCAAAAAGGCGTCGCTCCCCTCTTTCTCAGAAGATACGACTGAGAGCCCGAAGATCCCGATGTACCGCAAACTGCGCTGGCTGGCAAGTCTGCTGTGGGGCGGTTCGTTCCTGCTTTGCTTTGAGCACATCTGGCACGGCGAGGTCGTACCGTGGTTCCCCTTCCTGACCGCCACCGCCGATCCGGCGGACACGGCCGTCATGCTGCAGGAAATGATGACCGTCGGCACAAGTATGGCCGTTCTGCTCACTGTTGTTTGGGTCGGCATGGTACTGGTCGCCAACCACCTGACTAAAAAGGAACCCTCTCCCCTGACCGCACAGGCAGAGCGTTCATAACTTCGTTTCCGAAACAAAACAAACAATCCGCAGCCGTCGTGTGACGGCTGCGTTTTTTTACGACCGTTTCGTGAATAGCGGACGCTTCCGCGGCGCATACTACCCGTAAGAAAGAGACGAGGGTGAAACAATGAGAGCAACGGGTATCGTCAGAAGGATCGACGACCTCGGTCGGGTCGTCATTCCCAAGGAAATACGCAGAACGTTACGCATTCGGGAGGGTGATCCGCTTGAAATCTATACAGAAAGCGACGGGGAAGTCATTTTCAAAAAATATTCGCCTTTGGGCGAGTTATCCCGGTTCGCCGGGGAATATGCCGAGGTTCTCCACCGCTCGGCGGGGTTCCCCGTACTCGTCACCGACCGTGACCGAGTCGTTTCCGCCGCGGGAATACCGCGAAAGGATGTACTTGAACGACGGCTTTCCCCACAGCTTGAGCGATTGATGGACGCGCGCGAGTGCTATCGCGGCGGCGAGACACTATGCCCGCTGGCCGACAGCGCACTGGAAGCGGCAGCGGTCTTTCCCGTTGTGGCGGCGGGCGACGTCGCAGGCGCCGTCGTACTGCTCAAAGATGAAAGCCGCACGGCGGGCGAAAGTGAGATCAAGTTGACGCAGGTTTCGGCTTCGTTTCTGGCGAAGCAGTTGGAAGAATGACCGCCCCGTCATTCTGTCAAATACCGGCTGTAAAAACTGTGCAGGTCTACAAAATCCTGCACGGTTATTTTCTATTTATTGCGAAAACGCGGGATTTGTGTTACCATTTACTGGATAGAATGAAGATAGGAGCGGCCGTATGGTAAAGCCCGGTGAACGATGCGAAGCACTCGGCGGCGGACTCAGCGTGGTATGCAGTAAAACGCACCCCGTCACGAGCGACGCCGTTCTGCTGGCGCACTTCGCCGCGCCGAAAGCACGCGAGATCTGCTGCGACCTCGGCACGGGATGCGGTATCATTCCCCTGCTGTGGCTGCGCGACGCGCGGCCGAAAGAGATCGTCGCCGTGGAGATCGCCGCAAGTGCAGCGGCGCTGTTTGAAAAAACGCGCGCCGTCTGTGCCAAAGCAAACGCCGTGCGGTATTTGCGGGCGGATCTGCGCGAGTTGAAAGGCGTGCTGCCGGCCGGGCATTTTGACATGGTCAGCATCAACCCGCCCTACTATCCACAGGGCAGCGGCAAAATTCGTGAGGGTGACGCGGGCGACGCGCGGCACGACCGCACCTGCACACTTGCCGACGCCTGCCGCGCCGCGGCTGACCTGCTGAAGAACGGCGGTCGTTTCTGCGTCTGTATGCGGCCCGAACGGCTTGCCGAATTGCTGTGCGCTATGCGTGACTGCCGGCTGGAGCCGAAGCGACTGCGCGAAGTATGCGCCCGCGCAGGCGACGCGCCGAATCTGATGCTCGCAGAGGGAAAAAAGAACGCCGCGGCCGGTCTGCGATTTGAAAGACCGCTCATTCTTTACGGACCGGACGGCCACTATACGACTGAAGCAGAAAGCGTTTTCTGTTCCTATAAAAACGAGACTACTGGAGGGTAAGATATGGGCAAAAACGAAACCGCCGCCTCTTCGCTTGCGGAAAAGAAGTACGTCCCCAAAAAAGAGGTGTGGGCGTACGGTATCGCCGC
>CADBON010000035.1 GCA_902796315.1 Oscillospiraceae bacterium
AGGGAGAGGGCCTCTTTGTCATCGACCTTGGCGCGGGCGACAACTTCGATCTTGCCCTTCCACTCATAGTGCTTCTCAAGGGATACTTTACGATAATCCATAACGTGAACCTCTTACTTTCTTTCGATGTGGGCGGTGATGGTCTCTTCTTTTTCGTAGGGGACGTAATTGTCTTCCCACGGGAAGGTGTAGGAGAGGCCCAGTTTGTCGCGGACGGCGTTGATCTCGGCCTGAACGGCCTCGTTGATCGGCACGCCGGAGGGCTCGCGGTTCTTCCAGATCTCATACTCTTTCTCACCGGCGGTGTAAATACGCTCGGCGCCGGGGGCGACGGTGGAGCCGCGCACGGTGCGAAGGATGTCGCCGGCTTTTTTGCGGCAGAGGTCTTCGCCCAGGAAGTGGTCGGTGTCGATGGCGATGAAGAAGTGGCCAAGCTGATAGGGCTTGATGTTGCCGTTCTCGTCCTTGCCGTCCAGGTCAAAGCAGTACAAACCGTCCTGCAGAGCGGCGGAGAAGAGTTCGACCGCCATGGCAAAGCCGTAACCCTTATAGCCGCCAAGGGCCTCGCCGATGCCGCCGAGGGTGGTCAGAGCGGCGGCGCCGCTGCGGATCTTTTTCAGAGCGTCGCCGGCGTCGCCGGTGATCTCTTTGCCGTCGCGGCCGATAACCGTGCCGGGATGGACGGGCTCATTGATACGGGCATAGTACTCGATTTTGCCGTTCTGGGTGATGGAGGTCGCGCAGTCGAACACGAAGTCGAATTTTTCGTCCGTGGGAACGCCGATGGTGAAGGGGTTGGTGCCGAACACGCCGTCAACGCCCCAGGTGGGAGCGACGGAGGGACGGGCGTTGGTGCCGGTCATGCCGATGCAACCCTGCTCGGTGGCCTGCGTGGCGTAATAGCCCGCAATGCCGTAGTGGCAGGAGTTGCGCACGACGACCATGCCCATGCCGTACTTTTTGGCTTTGTCGATGGCCATCTGCATTGCGCGTTTGCCGATGACCTGGCCCATACCGTTGTGACCGTCGACGACGGCCGTGGTTTCGGTCTCTTTGACGATTTCAAAATTGGTGACGGGCTGCTGAATGCCGGCCACGATGCGATCGATGTAGATCGGCTTAAAGCGGTTGCAGCCGTGGCTCTCGATGCCGCGCTTATCACTTTCGAGCAGCACGTCGGTGCAGACCTCGGCGTCCTCACGCGGAACGCCGTAACCGACGAACGCGTCGGTGACAAAATCGGTGATCAAATTCCAGGGACAAACGACTTTTCCCATATCAAAAATCCTCCTTAAGATTTTAGTGGGTTAATTATATCACAATCTCTATTTGCAATAATTCCAATATGGAACTTTATGCGATATCTTTTTCTCATTTTCGCGAAAACGGCACCCGCGTTTTTGCCGTTCGCCCGAAAAAGATTTACAACACCCGCAAGACATGGTATACTAAACGGGTATCAAACGATTTGGGAGGACTTCCTATGAAAGCAGTCGTCACCGTCATCGGCCGCGACGCGGTCGGCATCATCGCCGGCATCTGCACCTGCCTTGCGGGCCGGGGCGTCAACGTGCTGGACATCAACCAGACTACCCTTCAGGACCTGTTCGTGATGAACATGCTCGTCGAACTCGGTGAGAACGACTTTGCCGCCCTCACCGACGCCCTGAACGCCGAAGGCGAGCGGCTGGGCGTCAACGTGCGGATGCAGCGCGAGGATATTTTCGACGCCATGCACCGCATTTAAGGAGGCGCCGCGATGAAATTTGAAGTCGGCAAGAACGAAATTCTCGAAACGCAGAACATGATCGACGCCCAGCATCTGGACATCCGTACCGTGACGATGGGCGTTGCTCTCACCGACTGCGCCGATCCCGACCCCGCGCGCGCCGCCGAAAAAATCTATGACAAGATCACCCGCTGCGCCGGCGAACTGGTGCCGACGTGCGAGGCCATTTCGCGCGAGATGGGCATCCCCATCATCAACAAGCGCATCTCCGTCACGCCGATCGCGCTTGTCGCCGCCGCGAGCGAAACCGAGGATTACACCCCCTTCGCCCGCGCGCTTGACCGCGCCGCCAAAACCTGCGGCTGCGACTTCATCGGCGGCTTTTCGGCGCTGGTGCAGAAGGGCTGCACGACGGCCGACCTGCGTCTGATCCGCTCGTTCCCGCAAGCGCTGGCCGAGACCGACCTCGTCTGCTCCTCGGTCAACGTGGGTTCCACCCGCGCGGGCATCAATATGGACGCGGTGCGGCTGCTCGGCGAGGTGGTGAAACAGACGGCCGACCTCACCCGCGACAATCAGAGTATGGGCTGCGCCAAACTCGTCGTGTTCTGCAACGCGGTGGAGGATAACCCCTTCATGGCGGGCGCGTTTCACGGCGTCGGCGAAGCGGAATGCGCCGTCAACGTGGGCATCTCCGGTCCCGGCGTGGTCTTTCACGCCCTGCAAAAACTGGAAAAGGACGCCCCGCTCGACCTCGTCGCCGAGACGGTCAAGCGCACGGCGTTCAAGATCACCCGCATGGGCGAACTGATCGCGCGCGAGGCCAGCAAGCGGCTGAACGTGCCGTTCGGCATTGTGGATCTGAGTCTTGCCCCCACCCCCGCGGTCGGCGATTCGGTCGCGCGCATTCTCGAAAGCATGGGGCTCGACCGCTGCGGTACTCACGGCACCACGGCGGCGCTGGCGCTGCTGAACGACGCGGTGAAAAAGGGCGGCGTGATGGCCTCCTCCAGCGTCGGCGGTCTGTCGGGCGCGTTCATCCCCGTCTCGGAGGACGAGGGCATGATCGCCGCCGCCAAGAGCGGCGCGCTGACGCTTGATAAACTCGAAGCCATGACCTGCGTTTGCTCGGTGGGTCTGGATATGATCGCCGTACCGGGCGACACGCCCGCCTCCACCCTTGCCGCCATTCTTGCGGACGAGGCCGCCATCGGCATGGTCAACGGCAAGACCACCGCCGTGCGCCTCATCCCCGCCTACGGCAAACAGTTGGGCGACGAGATCGAACTCGGCGGCCTGCTGGGTACCGCGCCGATCATGCGCGTGCACCACCACGGCGCGGAAGAGTTCATCAACCGCGGCGGCCGCATCCCCGCCCCGATGCACAGTTTCCGCAACTGACAAAACCGAAGCAACAAAAAAACGGCTTTACTTGCGCGTCAAGTAAAGCCGTTTTGCCGTTTGGTTTACAGCAGCGAGCGGATGCTGGCCGTGATTTTCCCCGCGATGTCGGGTTTGTTGAGCGTGTAGATGTGAATGCCGTCCACGCCCTCCGTCAGCAGATCGGCGATCTGCGCCACGGCGTAGGCGATGCCGGCGTCGGTCAGAGCGACGGGGTCCCCTTCGTACTTTTGCAGCATTTTGACCAGCTTGGGCGGGAGCGAGGCGCCGCACATGGTCACCATACGCTCGATCTGCTTCTTGTTGGTCACGGGCATGATGCCCGCCGAGATCGGCACGTTGATTTCCTCACGCCGCGCGTTTTCGCGGAATTCCAGGAAGTGGTCGTTATCGAAAAAGAGCTGTGAAATCAGCACCTCGGCGCCGCAGTCGACCTTGTGTTTGAGGTTGCGCAAATCGGTCGCGCTGTCGGGCGCTTCGAAGTGGGTTTCGGGGTAGCAGGCCGCGCAGACGCCGAAATCGCCGTGTTCGCGGATATAGGCGACCAGTTCATCCGCATGGCGAAAGTCGTGTTTCTGCTCCAAATCGGGGTTGCGGTCACCGCGCAGAGCCATGATGTTCTGCACCCCGCTCGCGCGCAGGTCGTCCATAATGCGGTCCACGTCGTCGGGGCCGCTACTCATACAGGTCACGTGCGCCATACTCTCGACGCCGCATTTTTCGCGGATGGCGGCCGCCAGCGGCACGGTCAGATTGCGTCCGCCGGTACCGCCCGCGCCGCAGGTCACGCCGATGAAATCGGGCTTGAGCACCTGCAGCCGCTCGATCGTCGGAAAGACGCTGTCGAGCGTTCCCTCTTTTTTCGGGGGAAAGATCTCGAACGACAGCACCGCGCGTCCGCGGCCGTAAAACTCCTTGATCTTCACACTACCACCTCGTTTGGCAACCAGTATAGCACAAAGCGGCGGCAATTTCCACAAGTCCGGGAAAGATTTTGCCTTGTTTCTTTTTTAGAAGTAAAGAAGCACCCGCCCGTGCTATACTTACTACAGCCCCCGCGACCGGCGGGAGAAAAACAGGAGGAACGTTTTATGGATATGAAGTTCTATATTTGCCCGCATTGCGGCAACATTATCGCCATGGTGAAATCCAGCGGCGTGCCCGTGGTCTGCTGCGGCCAGCCGATGCAGGAGCTGATCCCCGGCACGGTCGACGCGGCGGTCGAAAAGCACGTGCCCGTGTACGAAGTCAGCGGCAACAAGGTCGTTGTCACCGTCGGCGCGGTCGAGCACCCCATGACGCCCGAACACCTGATCGAGTGGGTTTCGCTGCAAACCAAGTTCGGCAACCAGCGCAAGGCGCTCAAGGCCGGCGACGCGCCGAAGGTCTGCTTCTCGCTCTGCGAGGGCGACGAGGTCAAAGCCGTCTACGCCTACTGCAACCTGCACGGCCTCTGGAAAGCGGAATAAGACTTGATACACAAAAAACGGCTTGACCGATCAGCGGTTAAGCCGTTTTTTAATGAAGTATTGCTATCGCAATATGAAGTAATCCGTTCCACGGATTATGAAGTATCTCGCGTTGCTCGATATGAAGTATCGCGCTCCGCGCGATGTGATTAAATCCGTGCCCGAAGGGCACCCCCCTTCACGCGCCGATAGGCGCACTTCATTGCGCAGCAACTTCATATTCCAAAGGAATACTTCATGTTCCGAAGGAACACTTCATTGCGCGACCATCGGTCGCGTTTTTCTTGTCACAGCAAGTTCAGCCGCTCGGCGACCTCGCGCAGTTTCTGAAAATCCTCCAGCGCGTCGGGCTTGTTGGCGGGGTTGCGCAGCAGCGCCGCGGGGTGGAAGGTGCCCATCATATAGAAGTCGCCCTTCTTCACAAACTCGCCGTGCTGTTTGGTCACGCGGAACTGCGGGTCGATCATCTTCTGCGCGGCGATGCGCCCCAGACACACGATGATCTGCGGCCGCAGCAGCCGCACCTGGTCGCGCAGCCACGGCATACACGCATCCTGCTCGTCGGGCTGCGGGTCGCGGTTGTGCGGCGGTCGGCATTTGACGATGTTGGCGATATAGACGTTCGTCGCGCGCGACAGACCGACCGCGGTCAGATACTTATCCAGCAGTTGACCGCCCCGTCCGACGAAGGGCTCGCCCTGCAGATCCTCGTTTTCGCCGGGGCCCTCCCCGACGAACAGGATCTTGGCCTGCGGGCTGCCGACGCCGAACACGACGTTGGTGCGCGTCGCGCACAGGCCGCATTTTTCGCATTGCAGGCACGCGCCGCGCAGATCGTCAAGCGTTGCGTACGTCACAGCACAATCAACTCCCTCGGCGCTTTGGTCAGACAGCGGCACCCGCCGTCCGTCACCAGCAGCATATCCTCAATGCGCACGCCGAATTTGCCGGGCAGGTAGATGCCGGGCTCGTCGGTCACGACATTGCCGGCGCGCAGTTTGGCTTCGGATCGCGGGCCGGCGCCCGGCAGTTCGTGGATCTCGACGCCCACGCCGTGGCCGAGCCCGTGGCCGAAATACGCGCCGTAACCGGCATCCTCGATCACCTTGCGGGCGGCGGCGTCCATCTCGCGGCCGGCAATGCCGGGGCGGCACGCCTCGCGCGCGGCGGTCTGGGCGGCCAGCACGGTCTCATACACCTTGCGCTGTTCGCGGCTGACCTTGCCGACGGCGACGGTGCGCGTCATATCGCTGTGGTACCCGTGCCACACCGCGCCGAAATCCATCGTGATAAAATCGCCGGCCTTCACCTTGAGCGAGCCGGGCACGCCGTGCGGCATCGAGGTTTTTTTGCCCGTGACGGCGATGGTCTCGAACGACAGCGCTTCCGCCCCGTGCGAGAGCATATAGTAGTCCAGCGCCAAACCGATCTCGCGCTCGGTCACGCCGGGCTTGATCACGTTGCCCAGCACGTGGTCGAGCGCCGCCTCGGCGATGCGCTGCGCCTTGACGATGGCCTTGACCTCGGCGTCGCTTTTCACTTCGCGCAGGTCGTTGATCGCCTTTTCCAGCCGCTTGCAGGCGGTCACGCGGCAATCGGGCAGCGCCCGTTTCAGCGCCGCCAGTTCGTCGACCGTCAGGCGGGCGCGCTCGGTGCGCACGCGGGTGATGCCCTGCTCTTTCAGATAACCCGCGACCTCGTCGCCCAGCCGCCGCAGCAGCGCGGTGCGGCAGTCCTTCACCGCAAGACCGGCCGCCTCGATATAGCGGCTGTCGGTGAAAAAGACGGCGTCGTTCCGGGTGACGACAAGGTACCCGTCGCTCGCGGGAAAGCCCGTGAAATAGCGGCGGTTGACTTCGGACACGATCAGCGCGGCTTCGCGGTCATCCGTCAGCACGGCGCACAGACCCTGAATATTCATTACACAAAACTCCTTTGATAAAAAAAGATGACACCGAAGCGTCATCTTTTTTCTCTTAATAGTGCTTACGCTTACGGGCCGCTTCGGACTTTTTCTTTCTCTTGACCGAGGGTTTTTCGTAATGCTCTCTCTTGCGGACTTCCTGAATAACACCGTCTCTCGACGTCTGTCTTTTAAATCTGCGCAGAGCGCTGTCCAGCGACTCGTTTTCTTTCACTTTTACCTGACTCATGAACGTTCCCTCCCTCCGTATTACCGCGAGGCGAATAAAAATACAGTTTGTATTATATAGGCAAACCAATCCGTTGTCAAGCAAAAATTCGCAAAAAAAGCAAGAAAAACGCAAAGGCCAAACATTTTTCGGCGTTTGACCTTTGCTTGTTTTGAATATGGAAATTTCCCGTGTTATTTGGCGAGAGCGCCGACCAGCATCATATACGCGCCGATCTGCGCGCCGAACTCGGGAGCGCCGTCCATGATCAGTTTGCCGGTGCGCACCGATTCGAGCATATCGTCGATGGACATCAGAATGCCCAGCGCGCTGTCAAGGTCTTTGAAGCGCATGGTGAAGAACGGCATGGCGCGCTTGTACTCGCCGCGGCCCGCTTTGCTGTTGCCGGCCTTGACGCGGATGTACGCCGAGCAATCGTCGTACCCGTCGACCTTCCACGCGTAAACGCGGTCGGGACTTTTGAGCGCCCAGTCGTGCACCTCGGGATGGCCCATTTTGTTGAGCGTCGAAATGCCGCTGGAAAGCAGATAGAAGTACAGTTTGACCAAAAGGTGCTTGCTCTCTTCATCCGCGGGCGGGGTTTCAAGCCCGAGCAGGTTCGCCATTTTCAGCAAAGCCGCCATAAAGACGCCGAACTCATACGCAAAGTTCACGCCCTTCATCTTCGGCAGGGTTGCGGGGCCGATCTTGCCTTTGAAAAAGGCGTTCATCGCTTCCACGCTCTTGAACTCAAGTTCCACGAACTTTTGCTTCTTGACGCGGTAGGCGACCTTGTTGGCATGAACTAACCATTCGTCGCCGTTGACCATGAAGTGCGTCGCCCATTTGCCTTCGGGCGCCTCGGGGTCGAGGCAACTGACCTGGTAAATGCAGTGCACCTTTTTGAACTTTTTGTTCAGCGAGGGCACGTCGGCGACGATCGTCTTCAAAAGAGGCAGCGCTCCGCAGAGGAATATTTTATTGGTAAAAAGCTCTTCCTGAGAAGCCAAGTGGATCACATTCCTTTCTGTTTCGGATGCGGGATTCGGATCAGAACTCGTCGCCCCAATCCTCGTCCGCCTCAAAGTCGGCGTGCATCGCGGCACGGACCGCCTCGATAATGCCGTTGGCGTCAATGCCGAGCATGGACATGATGTCTTCGTGCAGACCGATGGGCGCGAAGGTATCTTGAACGCCGAGTTTCTTGAAGGCGCAGCCCTTGCCGCTCTCGACGACGACCTCCGCGACCGCGGAGCCGAGACCGCCGAGCACGGTATGGTCCTCAACGGTGATGATGCGGCGCGTCTCGCTGACGGCCTTCAGAATGGCCTCTTTGTCGATCGGCTTGATGGTGTGCATATCCAGCACGCGGATCTTCAGCCCGTCCGCCTGCTCCAGGAACTTGGCGGCCTCAAACGCCTGGAAGACGCAGGAGCCGCAGGCGATCAGCGTCAGGTCGGTGCCGGGATGGACCTCGACGGCCTTGCCCACTTCGAAACCGTAGTCCTTATTCTCGTACAGCACACGGTCAAAGCCGCGGTTGATGCGGATATAGAACGGGCCGGGGGTCTCGTACGCCGCCATGACGGCGTTGTAGGTCTCATAGCCGTCGGCGGGGCAGATCACGGTGAGGTTGGGGATGGAGCGCGTTACGGCGAGGTCGCAGATGGCGTGATGGGTGGAACCCGCCTGGCCGAACGAGGTGCCGCTGTGCGTCGCGATGACCTTGGCGTTGACGTTCTGATAGCAAAGGTCGGTGTGCAGCTGGTCCGCCGAACGGAAGGACGCGAACTGCGAGAACGTGGACAGGAACGGAACAAGGCCCGCTCTGGCCATACCGGCGGCCACGCCGAACATATTCTGTTCCGCGATGCCGACGTTAAAGAAACGGTCGGGGAACTCTTTCATGAAATCGCCGATTTTGGTGGATTTCGCAAGGTCGGCCGTCAGAGCAACGACCTCGGGATGCGCTCTGCCGAGCTCAACGAGTGCCTGGCCGTAAATTTCGGCAGTGGAGAGCGAGGTGCTCTGTTCCGCCGTATAAGTCATACCGCCTGCCATATTACTCCGCCTCCTTTTCTACGCGGGCGACCCGCTTCTGGTAAGATTCTTCAAGCGCCTTTTTGCCGCGCTCATACATCTCGTCGTCGAACGCGCCGTAGTGCCACTTGTAGTCGCCTTCGATAAAGTCGATGCCGCAGCCCTTGACCGTGTCGCAGAGGATCAGCACGGGCTGGTCGGTCTCGTTCGCATAGGCGAAGTCGATGGCGTCGCAGAGTTCTTTGATGTTGTTGCCGTCAATGGTCTTGACGATGAAACCGAACGCTTCCCATTTCTTGTCGAGCGGTTCCAGTTTCATAACGTCTTCGGTCGGGCCGTCGATCATGCAATGGTTGCGGTCGACGAAGGTGATCAGGTTGGTCAGTTTATAGTGGGCGGCGCTCATGGCGGCCTCCCAGTTGCTGCCCTCGTCCAGTTCGCCGTCGCCGGTGATGCAGAAGGTCATATAGTCTTTTTTGAGAACTCTCGCCGCAAGAGCGGTGCCGACGGCGATCGACAGGCCGTGGCCGAGAGAGCCCGTGGACGCGTCAACGCCCTTGATTTTGTTGGAGTCAAGGTGCATGCCCATCTTGGAGCCGGAGAGATTGAAGGTCTTGAGCATCTCGGGATCGTTGTACCCGAGGTCGCAAAGTACGGGAGCGTAGGCGATGCCGGCGTGTCCCTTGCTGAGAATCAGTCTGTCGCGGTCTTCCCACTGCGGATCGTCCGGACGGATGTGCATATATTTATGATAGCACACCGTGAGGATATCCAGCACGCTCAGGCCGCCGCCGATATGACCGCTGCCCGCCCAGTGGGTGGTGTCGAGAGTGAGGTTTCTCAGCTCGTTTGCTTTCTTTTCAAGAGCCAACCACTCCTGTTTTGAAAGTGCCATAGTTGTTTCCTCCTAACCTTTGTCCGTCCACGCGGTACCGGTGGAACGGTTTGTTCCTGAAATGCCGCGGACGGGGCGCCGCCCCGCCCGCCGGGGAGAACCGGTCAGCCCAGTTCGGGGTGATTCTTTCTGACGGTGTGGAACGCGTCCTCCGCGATCTCGATCGTCTGTGCGATATCCTCGTGTGTGAGCGAGGCGTTGATGAAATGGTTGTGGTGCGAAGCGAAGAACGCGCCGCGGTTGACGCACTCGGCGATCCACTCCTGATGCAGCATCATGCTGTCGTCATTGGCGATGCGCAGATAGAACAGCGCCGGCGCGCCGGTGGTGCGAAGATCGAACCCGTCGGTAGCGGCGGCCTTTTTCAGACCCTCGGTCAGCTCGGTGCCCAGGTCGTGGAACAGTTTGGGCGCGTCCAGTTTTTTCAGTTTGTTGATGCAGGCGATGCAGGCCGCGAACGGGATGGAGCTCATCCAGTACGAGCCGGTGTAGGAAAGACTCGCCGCCGCGGCTTTGAGTTCTTCCTTGCCGCAGAAGGCGGACATATTCCAGCCGTTGGCAAGCGCCTTGCAGAAGCAGATGAGGTCGGCCTCAAAGCCGAAGTAATGGTCGGAACCGGCAAGGTCGAGGCGGAAGCCGGCGCGGACGTCGTCGACGATGATGAGGATGCCGTGCTCGGTGCAGATCTTGCGGATGGCGGGCCAGAAGCCCTCTTTCGGGAACTTGTTGTCGTAGAAGTTGCCGTGGTCGTAGGGCTGCGCGATCAGCGCGGCGATCTCGCCCTCGTTCTCTTCGACGACGCGCTTAAAGCCCTCAATGTCGTCCCAGTTGACGTACAGGTTGTTGGCGACGTCCTCGGGGGTGACACCGGGGTAGTCGATCTTCTGCACCATCGGGGCAACGCCGTGATAGAAACCGTTGAAGAAGATCAGTTTCTTTCTGTGGGTGGCGGCGCGGGCGGTCAGAATGGCGCCGGAGGTAGCGTCGTTGCCGTTCTTGCAGAAGAACGCCCAGTCGGCGCTGGCGACCGTGTCAACCAGCAGTTCGGCGCAGTCGACCATAATGGAGCCGGGCGAGGTGGTGCAGTTACCTTTTTTCATCTGCTCCATCGCGGCGGCGTCGACGTCGGGGTCGTTGTAACCAAGCACGTTGGGGCCGTAGGCGCACATATAGTCGATATAGCGGTTGCCGTCCACGTCCCAGAAATACGAACCCTGGGCGCGCTCGCTGAAGCGCGGCCAGCGCTGTACGGGGATGAACTGGCCTTCGGCGGCGCCGAGGTGGCCGTAAACACCGGCGGGAATGACCTTAACGGCGCGATCGTAAATCTCGTTGGACTTTGTCGTTTTGTAAAGCGGATACTTCTTGCTCATGTCAATCCCTCCTTATGCAAGATACAGCGACACTCTGTCGAGGATGCGGTTGATGTTGTCGAGCATGTTGCACATGCCGGTCATCTCGACCTTGCCGGTACCGACGCCCTCAAGGGCGTTGAGCTTGCCGTCGAACAGCGCCCTGGCCGTTTCGAGCGATTCGAACATCATCGAGGCGCGGAACTTCTCGGGCGGGCGTTTGTAGCAGAGGATGCGGTGGTTTTTCACCGCAAGTTCGACGCTGGGGCCGCCGTGGATGCCCAGGCGGACGCTGCCGTCCGGAATATGGTCGGCGCTGAATTTGCCGATCTCGTCGTTGTTGGCGACCTGGGCGATCGCAACGCCGATGACGTTGACCATCAGCTTGGTGCTGGTGGCAAGGAATTCGGGATCTTTCAGATCTTCTTCGGAGGCGCGCAGATATTTGCCGAGCACGTCGGTGAGGGGCGTGAACTTTTTCAGCAAAAAGCCGATGTGCGTAAAGCCCTTGGAGGGAATGGGCGTAACGGTGCCGTCAATCAGGCCGTTGAACTTCTCGCAGCTCGAGAACGGCAGTTTGACGTCGCAGGCGCCGCAGCCCTGCTCCATCCGGCAGCGGCCGTTTTTGAAAAACAGCGTCGCGGAGGGGCCGTTTTTGACGTCGAAACCGATGGAGATCGGTTTGGCGTCACGCACAAGGTCCGCCGCCTCGGGAACCAGCTCGCAAAGGTTTTCGAGCGTGCCGAGGACCGCGTACATATTCAGGTACGCAAGCGTCTTGGTATCCATTAGATTTTGCAAAGAAATCATCCTCCTTTTTGAAACACTTTGGCCTTTTCATTATACAGGCGATTTTTGATAAAGTCAACTAATTCCGCGAATTTCACGCGTTTTTTTTGTAAGTTTTACACGGAAAAATCGCGTATTTCGCTTTTGTCAAGAAAACCGATTATTTGTTGTGAGAAACCGCCAAAAAGCCATTCTTCATTTTGGGCAAAACAGAGAAGTGCTTCTTTTTTCAAAAAACTGTGAAGCGTTTCGCTTGACAATTCAATTTAGAAATGTATAATGAAGGTGAATTAAAATTCACCATTAAGGAGGATCCCCCTATGGACACACGTTTTGCCATCAGCGAGTATAATGACGCCGCTGAAATCAACCGTCAGTTGGACGAGTTGATTTCCAAGCCCATTTACTCCGTCAGCCCCGAAGCCCTGAAGGATTATGAGACCAACTACTTTGACGCGAAATGCGCCAAGAGCAAGGCCATGATCGAGGAAGCCAAGTCGATCATCCCCGGCGGCGTTCAGCACAACCTTGCCTTCAACTATCCCTTCCCGCTTGTTTTCACCAAAGCGAACGGCATGAAGTTGTATGACATCGACGGCAACGAGTATTTTGACTTTCTGCAGGCCGGCGGCCCGACCGTTCTCGGTTCCAACCCGCCCGAGGTCCGCGAAAAGGTCATCGAACTGCTCAACGATTGCGGCCCGTCTATCGGTCTGTTCCATGAGTACGAGTACAAGCTCGCCAAAAAAATCGCCGACAGCATCGAGAGCGTTGATATGTTCCGCATGCAGGGCAGCGGCACCGAGGCGTGCATGACCGCCGTCCGCGTGGCGCGTCTTGCCACCGGCAACAAAAACATCGTCAAGATGGGCGGCGCCTATCACGGCTGGTCCGATCAGCTCGGCTACGGCATCCGCATCCCCGGCTCCAAGTTCACCCAGGCGCACGGCGTGCCGCTTTACATCTTCAAACACACGCAGGAGTTCTTCCCCGGCGACCTGAACTCGCTTGAGCGCGTTCTCAAACGCAACCTGCTTCGCGGCGGCACCGCTGCCGTCTTCATCGAGCCCGTCGGCCCCGAAAGCGGCACCACCCCGCTGCCGAAGGACTTCAACAAGGGCGTCGAGCGTCTGTGCCGCAAGTACGGCGCACTCCTCGTTTTCGATGAGGTCGTCACCGGCTTCCGCATCGGTATGGCGGGCGCGCAGGGCTACTTCGGCGTTTCGCCCGACCTGACCATCTTCGGCAAAGTCATCGCCGGCGGCTATCCGGGCGCGGGCGGCATCGGCGGCAAGCGCGAGTATATGAAGTACCTCGGCGCCGGCCTCGACGGCAACCAGAAGATCCACAAGGCCTTTACGGGCGGCACCATGACCGCCACCCCGCTCTCCTGCGTCGCCGGTTACTATATGCTCGAAGAGATCGACAAGCAGAACGCCTGCCAGAAGGCCGGCCAGATGGGCGACCGTCTGACCAAGGGTCTGCAGGAGCTGATCAAGCAGTACAACCTGCCCTTCGTTGCGTTCAACCAGGGCTCCATCTGCCACCTCGAGACCGTCGGCACCATGCACTTCGCCATCAACTGGATGAAGCCGTGGCAGATCCCGCACATTCTCGACGAGACCAACGTCCGCAAACAGGCCATGACGCACATGGGCGCCGCCTATATGGCCAACGGCCTTGTCACCCTTGCCGGCAGCCGTCTGTATACCAGCGCCGCCTATACGCCCGAACTGATCGACGAAGCGCTTAACCGCTTTGAGACCGTCTTCAAACAGGTCACCCTGCAGGCGTAAGTTTCACCCGTTCGCGAGCCGTCGCACCTGCGGCGGCTCGTTTCCACCAAAACCGTAAGGAGGACTCTCCATGGACGTACTTGAAGCGAAAGAAATCGTCATCCGCGCCGGTAAAGAACTGCTCAAGAGCGGTCTGATCGTGCGCACCTGGGGCAACATCAGCTGCCGCATCAGCGACACGCAGTTCGTCATCACCCCCAGCGGCATGGCGTACGAAGATCTGACGCCCGACACCATCGTCGTGGTCAACATTGCCGACTGCTCCTATGAGGGCGATATCAAACCCTCGAGCGAAAAGGGCATTCACGCCGGCTGCTACGCGATGCGTCCCGACGTCAATTTCGTCATCCACACCCATCAGAAAAACGCGTCCGTCGTCGGCACGCTGGGGCTGGATATCAATAACATTATGGGTAAAGACGCCGAGATCATCGGCGATAACGTACCCGTCGCGGCGTACGGTCTGCCCGGCACGGGCAAACTGCGCCAGGGTGTAATGGACGCCCTGAAGCGTTCCGATTCCAAAGCCGCGCTGATGGCGCACCACGGCGCCGTGTGCCTGGGCGCCGATTATGACGAGGCCAAAGCCGTCGCCGAGGCGCTTGAGCGCGTCTGCGAGCGCTTTCTCGTCGCCCGCGCCTGCGAGGTAAGCGGTCAGGCCATCGACGCCCTCGGCGGTGTCGTCGACTATCTGACGGCCGTGTTCACCTCCGACCCCAAGTACAAGGCGGCGAAGGAGTTCGCCCCCTGCGACAGCACCCGCAAGGGCGGTTACTTCTACGTCGGCGAGCCCGGCAAGGATGCCGCCATCATCGACACCAAGAGCGGCGCCTGGGTGGGCGGCAGCCCCGAGATCCCCGACAGCGCCGATTTGCATTGGGCGATCTATAAAAAGCGCGAGGACGTCAACTTCATCCGTCACTCCAAAAACGAGTTTGCCGTCGCCATCAGCCGCAAGGGCAAAAAGATGCGTCCCCTGCTGGACGATTTCGCCCAGCTCTGCGGCCCGACCGTGAAGTGCGCGGCGTTCAGCCCCGACAACACGCTCAAGACCGCCAAGAAGGTCGCCCGCGCCCTCGGCAAAAACAACGCGGTGCTTGTCAAAGACAACGGCGCCCTGTGCGTCGCCGACAGCGAATACAACGCCGAGGCCGTCGAGCACGTGATGGACAAAGCGTGCCGCGCCGCCGTCGGCGCCGATCTCTATGACCGCGTCGGCTGCATCAACCCCATCGAAGCCCGCCTGATGCGCTTCATCTATCAGAAGAAATATTCCAAGAAGGCAGGCAAATAACCGACAATCAAAAAAGGCAGTGCCCATCGGCACTGCCTTTTTTATTGTTCGATTCAGTTGTACGAAACGTCCCGCTCGGAGACGATCTGCCGGTTTTTGTCGGTAAAGGCGATATGCACGCCGCCGTCGCGGAAGGTCAGCGCCGCGCCGATATATTCGTGCTCGCCGGTGCCCGTCTCTTTCGGCCCGAGAAGCCGTCCGGCGATCAGCAGCGGGCAGCGCAGGCCGCGCTCGTTTTCCGTGCCGTCGTCATACAGGGCGGTGCGGTGCAGGTGGCCGGCGATATACAACTGCGGCGCATAGGCCTCGTTGAGCAGTTCCGCCCAGCGGGTATAGAGCGCGTCCTCGATGTCAAACTCGCCGTGATCGCGCCGTGTGAACGGGATATGCGACAGCACGAGCCGGTGCCGCGCGCCGTCGGCAAAGGCGGCGGCCTCCTGCCGCGCAAAGCGTTCCAGAAACGCCGTTTCTTCCAGTCGGAACGCGTGAAACGCGGCGGTGCCGCTGTATTCGCGGTTGTCGTCGGGCTTGTCTTCGCCGCAGTCCAGCACGACGAAACGCAGGGGCCCAAGCCGTACGGTGTAATACAGCCGCCCGTCGGCGTTCGGCAGCATTTCGCTGAACGGGGCCGCCCACGCGCCGCGCAGTTCGTGGTTGCCGCGCGTCAGAATGCAGGGCACGCGCCCGCCGGTCACGGCATAGGCGACGTCAAAGATCATCAGCGCTTCGTCGGCGGTCTCGCTCTGCGGGGCGATATCGCCGTTGAGGATCAGCAGGTCGAGCCCCTCGCCGAAAAACGAAGCGGCGGCGACCGCCTCACGCGACCGGCCGTGGCTGTCCGCGACGACGTACGCGCGCACCTCGCCGTCTTTCGGGACCGGCGAAAAGGAATAGGTTTTCCGCGCGGTCCTGCCTTTTCTGCAGGAATACGCGCCGCGCGTAAACAGCGCCGTATACACCAGCGTATACGCCCCGGCCGCGTCAAGCGCCGCCTGCGGCACGGTGAAGCGCTGCACCGGCGCGTCGGAAACGCGCACGCCGCCGACGTGGTTCACGTACTCGGTATCGCCGACGATGACGCTCATCAGCACCGGCACGTTCACGGGGACGAGGATCTGGTACGCGTCCTGCACGCAGCAGACCACGGGCCCCGAGCGCAAAATCGGCTTGCGGCCGCCCGCGGAACGGTCTTTCAGGATCATAACAACTCCCCTTTCGGGTTTTCCGTTCTTACAGATTTCTGTCGAGGTTCACCAAAAAGTCCTGCGTGTTGGTCACCAGACCCTTGACGGAGAGCGAGCCGCGGTCGTGCAGTTTGTTGACGGCGAATTCCGAAATATCCACCGAGTAGATGTACACGGGGCGGATGCCGTCCGCAGTCTCGCAGTAAGCGGGGGTCATATTGCCCGTGGCGATCGTGTGCAGCTGCGTCGCAAGACAGATCACGGTGGTCGCTTTGCGCGTATGCTCGCGCATGGCGTTCTGCGCGTCGTACACGTTGCCGATCACTTCGGGCAGCGGGCCGTCGTCACGGATGGAGCCGGCAAGCACGAACGGCGTGCCGGTCGTGACCAGCGCATGCATCACGCCCGTGTCGAGGTTATAGTCTTTCAAAAACTGCGGGATCGAACCGGCGCGGCGCACCAGGTTGATGGTGTGCAGGTGGTGGTAGTGGCCGTTCGGAATATGCTCTTTGGTGTAAATATCCTGCCCGAGGCCGGTGTGGAACAGCGCCGCCTCCAGGTCGTGGGTAGCCAGGGCGTTGCCCGCGAACAGGCAGTCGCAGTACCCTTTGCGGATCAGGCTCGTCATGGCGTTGCGGCTGTCGTAATCAAACACGCAGGCGGGTCCCAGCACCCAGACGATATACCCCCTGTCGCGGTCGTTTTTCAAAATTTCATACAGCGTGTCATACTCGCGCGAAAACGACGTTTCACGCGACTGGCCGGTACGGAACGCAAACGCGCCGTCGGCGCTTCCGCGGCCGTCGGCGAAGCAGCGGGCGTGCACGTAAACGCCCGCGGTACCGTCGTCCGTGCGGCCCACGACCACCCGGTCGCCGCTTTTCACGCGGCGCGGCTCGGTCACGACGGGCACACCGTCCCGGATCACGACGGCGCAGTCCATCCGGCTTTGGCGAAGCATGATCCACTTGCCGTTGATCTTGAAATACTCGGGATAGATCGTCGTCGCGTAAAAATTCTCCGGCAAAAAGCCGTCGCCGGCCGGCTCTGTAGTGACGTCGGGCGCCGAAAGGAAGGGCTCGCGCTCAAAGTCGGGGGCAAGGAAAGTCGGGAACTGCATCATGACACCTCATTTTACGGTAATTCGTTTTATCAAGCGCGGATCATTGATACCCGATCGCCACGCTCAACAGCATAAAGAAGACGGAAACGACCCCTTCGATCAGGAAGAGTTTGGCGGTCCATTTCAGCCACTTGCGGTACGAAAGGCCCACCATGCCGATGGCAATGATCATCAGCCCGCTCGTCGGGTACAGCATATTGGTAAAGCCGTCGGCGAAGCAGAACGTCATCACGACCGCCTGTCTGTGCAGGCCGGTCAGGTCGCACAAGATCGCCATCAGCGGAACGATGAGAAACGCCTTGGCGGTGCCGCTGCTGACGAAGAACTCCAGCAGCGCGGTGAACACGAACATCAGCAAGATCACACCGTAGGGCGAAACGCCGTCGAGCATACTGCTGAGCGCGTTGAGCACGGTGTGCATGATCATGCCCTCGTCCAGCACATAGGTGATGGCAAGGATGAAAAGAATGACGGGAAGGATGGGCAAAATGGTCTTGACGCCCGCGCCGAACGCGCCGAACAGTTTTTTGCCGCGCAGGCCCGCGACGCGCCCCGCCAGCAGGCCGCCGACCGGGAAAAACACCGCCATACAGCCCATGGAACCGTAACTGCCGATGGTCGTCAGCGTTTCGTTTTCAATGCGGGTACCCACCATGCTGAGAATGAAGGACGTGACCGTTCCGCACAGCACGCAGATCATCGAGATCACAAACACCCGGGTCGCTTTGCCGATCTGTTTGTCGCCCAGCGTCGCGCGGCACGCCTCGATGGGGTAGCGCTCGCGGATCTTTTTGTCGCTCTCGTAGGCGGGCGACTTGGTCGGGTCTTTTTCGATTTTTCGGGCATACAGCATCAAAAAGCCCGTCAGCGTCGCGTAGACGACAACGAAGATAACAAGCCGCAGCCACAGCCCCGACAGCACGGGGATACCGGCCAGCTTCTGCACGGTGATGACGTTGAAGGGGTTGAACGTCGCCGCGGTAAAGCCGAACGCCACCGCAACAAAACTCATGCCGATGCCCATCAGCGAGTCCCAGCCCATGGCCAGCGATATGGCGACGGCGACGGGCACGAGCGTCAGACTTTCTTCCAGAATGCCGGCGGTCGAACTCAGGAACATCCCGAACAGCACCATGACGGCAATGAGCAGATAGCGCTTGCTCTCATATTTGTTGACGATGGTCGCCATCATGTATTTCAGCACGCCGATCTTGTCAAGGATCAGGAACGTGCCGCCGACCAGCACGATGATCGCGATAATGGCGAGACCGACGGACGCTTTATCGCTGGTGAACGCCAGCACGGGCGAAGCAATGATCTTCCACAGCGGCAGTTTATAGTCCGGGTGTTCCGTATAGGTGCCCGCTATGACCGAGCCGTTTTCGTCGACCTGAAACTCGCCGCGCGGCAAAAACTGCGTCAGCGCGCCGACCAAAATCAGCACGCCCAGCAGCAGGCCCGCGATCCCCAGCAGCGTCTTTTTGTCGATATTCAGACCCGCCGCGCCGGATTGCTTTTCGTTGTTGTCGCCTTTCGCGCCCGCCGCGCCGGATTGCTTTTCGTTGTTGTCGCCTTTCGCGCCCGCCACGCCGGATCGTTTTTCATCGTCGCCGATAATCACACCCGCTGCGCCCGATTGCTTTTCATCGTCGCCGATGTTCACACCCGCTGCGCCCGATCGCTTTTCGTTTTCATCCATCTGTCTCCCCTGCCCTTCACCATGCGCCGCGAAGGCGCCCGCCCCTCTGCGGCCGTGACCGTTCCGGGGCGTTTTACTGATAGATACAAATGATTATAGCAAAAACCCGCGGCCGGTACAAGTCCCCAAGGTAAAAAAAGATAGGGGCGCCATGAGGTCGCCCTGCGGGCGCCCAATGAATTGCGCCGGTCGGCGCGTGAATTGACGTGCGTCATGAATTGCACTGCGCGCGTGAATTGCCCTGCGGGGCATAAATTTTCACATCGAGCGAAGCGAGATACTTCATACTCCGCGGAGCGGAGTACTTCATAATTTGCACCGCAAATTACTTCATATTGCGTAAGCAATACTTCATTAATGCCGCGCCCTGCGGGCGCCCAATGAATTGCGCCGGACGGCGCGTGAATTGACGTGCGTCATGAATTGCACTGCGTGCGTGAATTGCCCTGCGGGGCATAAAGAGCAATTCAATTCACGGAGCAAAGCGAGAAATCACGCGCGAAGCGCAAATCATGACGGCAAAGCCGTCAAATCATCGTTGCTGCGCAATGAGGTGCGCTGCGCGCATGAATTTTCACATCGAGCGAAGCGAGATCCTTCATGATCCGCGGAGCGGAGTACTTCATAATTTGTACCGCAAATTACTTCATATTGCGCAGCAATATTTCATGAAACGGTCGACCTGATGTCGCCCAATGAATTGCGCCGACGGACGAAATTCATTTCGGCGCGGGCACCCTTTTGTTGTTGTTTTTCCGCTCGCTGTGTGCTATACTGAAGGCACAAACAAGCCGGGGCTGCCCCGCTGCAAATCGTACACCGAAAGGAAGAGTTTCATGGCTAACGATACCCGAAAATTCCCCGCCGGGCCGATCGCCGTCGTGCTGCTGCTGTTGACGGCGGCGTCCTTCGCGTTTGCCCGCTTTGTCGTTGACTGGTCGCTCGTATTTCAAATCGCGACCTCCGTCGCGATGGGGGCGCTGACCTGCCTGCTGTTCGGCGTGCTTTTCCCCGCCGGCACGGGCAAAAAGCGCGTGTTCCGCGTCCTTGCGGCGGCGCTGTGCCCGCTCATCGTGGTGCAGGGCGGCGTCCTGGCCGTCTCGCCCTTCGTCGACGACGGCATTGCGGCCCTGATCGTGCTGTGCGTGTACTGGGTGTTGCTGCTGATCGTGACGGCGATCTGCCTCGCCAAGGGCGCTTCGGCCGCCAAAAAGGGCGCCAAAGCGTTCGTTGCCGCCGTGCTGGCGCTGACCTTCCTCTGCTCGGTATTCAGCAGCGTGACGGTCGGTCTTTCCGTCAACTGGCGCGACACCAAAAGCGCCTATCTCAAACGGCTGGCGCAGGTGCCCTATGCAAATACGCAAGAGACCGCTCTGCCCCAGACCGCGATCTACACCATCATCAATGATTTCCTGCACGCGCCGCTGCCGGCCGGCAAGACCGAAAAGAAGGTCATCGTCATCGGGTATGACGGCTGCCGCGCCGATATGCTCGCGATGGCCGAGGGTCCCGAAACCGGCGCCATTCTGCGCGTCGCCGAACAGGGCTCGCTGATGCTCGGCTACTGCGGCGGCGTACCCTACCCCGCCAAAAACACGCAGGACACCTCCACCGCGCCCGGCTGGTGCACGATGCTGACCGGCGTGTGGGCGGACGTGCACGGCGTGACCGGCAACGGGATGCCGAAAAGCAACGACCACCTGACGCTGTTGACCACTGCTGTCGAGGACGGCACGGTCGATTCCTCCGCCTTTTACGTTTCGTGGGGCGGTCACTTCTCAAACCACGATTCGACCTATATCAACGAACTGAACTACATCACCGAAAAGGGTCTGAACGTGACCTTCCTGCGCTCCGAAACGGACGACGCCGGCACGCGCGAGAACGTGCTTGCGGATATCGCGAAGCCCGACTGCTCCGACTTCATCTTCTCCATTTTCGAGTATTGCGACCACACCGGCCACGATACCGGCTTCTCGCCCGACAA
>CADBON010000036.1 GCA_902796315.1 Oscillospiraceae bacterium
AGAAAGGAGGGTGTGCGTATGAACCGCAAAAACAGACAATCCAATACCGGCGCAAGTCGCATACTCTCCCGTATGACGGCGTTTGCCGCCGCGTTTGCAAGAACGTGCAAAAAGCCGCTGGCGGTCATGCTGCTGGCACTGATCGTCATTTCGATGATCTCGGGCAACGTCGGCGAGGTCGTGGCGCCCCTTGTCGCCGAAAAGGCGGCGACGGCGACCGACGAGGCCCCCGCGTTCGAAACGCTCAAGACGGAGGCCTATCCGGGCGGCAGGCGGTCCGGCGAAAAGATCGTTTTCAACGGCTGGATGCCCAAGGGCGCCAAGGCCCGGGCGACGGACGTGACGGAGGAATACAGCAGCGAATCCGCAAAGGCAAGTCTGCTGCCGGACACGCCGTGGGCGACGGTCGTTGCGGCCTACGATATCGGCATTATGGACGGGGATGAGGAGTATCAGCCCAACTCGATCTATCCCATCGAGGTCGAGATCAGCAACCCCGCGATCCAACGCGACGCGAAGCTGCAGCTGCTGCATATCAAGGACGACGGCGCAAAAGAAAAGATCTCCGACTTCCGCGTGGAGGACGGCAAGCTCAGCTTTTCGGCGAAGGGCTTCAGCGTGTACGCCATCGTCGACGTGGCGCCGCAGGTTTCGGGCGACGCGGAACTGATCGGTACGTTGAGCGATCTGACGGGCGACCGTTCGGATGACGGCTTTATGCTCTATTATGAAAACACGTCGAACACCGCCTACTATTTCACCGAGAAGATCGTACAAACCGGCTCGAACTACGCGCTGATCGAAACGACGGATATCTCGTCCGCGCCCGCGTGGCACTTCGTCCCGTCCGGCACGGGCTACAAGATCTATACCATCGTTGACGGCGTACCGAAATACATTTATAACCTTACCGATTCCGTCAACGTGAATATCGGCCTGGGGACCGAGGCGCAGGCGGACGTTATCGAGCTTTCCGCCGGCGGCAGAGCGAATTCCTATTATCTGAAAAAAAGCGGGGAAGAAAAGTACCTGCAGCACTCGGGAAGCGGCAAGGGCATCCGCTATTATAAAGACCACAATAACGCCAACAACTCAAGCATTAAGATCGCGTTTGCGGACTCGGTTTTGATTTCCGACGATTTCCTGAAACTTGACGGCGAGAGCATGGGGCTGATGAGTTACTCCGGCGGAACGATCGGCTATGCGTTTATGGCCGACGCCGCCAATAACACGCTGACGATGATGTCGATGTCCGTCCGCAAGGAAACCGGCACCGAGATCCTGTACGTCGCCGAGGATTGCGACATTACCGAGTGGACCTTCCACCACGTGACGCACCAGCATTACACCATTTCGACGGAAGTCGGCGGCGTGACCAAGTACCTGAATATCGGCAGTACGCTCACGCTCGTCGATGAGGCGCAGGCGTCGGAGATCACCGTGCTGTCCAACTACAAGAGCCAGGTCATGCTGTTCGCAAACGGCAAATCGGTCAACTTCAACGGCACGACCTTCGACGGCGCGACCACAAACGACAGCGCCGCGTCACAGTGGCTGTATATTGTCGAAAAATCCACGTTGAGCAGTGACGATTACATTACCTACTACGCCGATAAGGTCAGCGTTTCCGAAGTTCCGAACGGCGAGAGCGTGATCGTGTACACCCGCGTCTGGAACAACGCGACCATGTCGTACGATTTCTACGCGATCGACCACGACGGGTCGCTCTATCCCTGCTATGAGCGGGGCGACAACATTACATGGATCGGCAATCAGATCAACACGCTGCTCTGGAACTTTACCGAGTATTATTTCGAGGACGGCGTGACCCCCAACAATTATTACGAGCTTTACAACCCGTATTCGAGAAAGTATATCGCGCCGCAGATCCAGGACGGACAGACCCTTTCCAACAGCACGATCGGCATCAACCTGCCCGGCAGAGGATACGGCGAGTATTATTCTTCCATTATCGCGTGGGATGAGCCGTATTACGCGTATGCGGGACTTCAGGCCGATATCGCGAACGGCCGGATCCTTTCCGGCGCCAAGGCGGACGCCGATTCCTTCTATTTCGCTATCGTCGAATCGCCGAGCGGCAATTTGACGGAGGTCGACACGGTCGACAACGACGCGTACGGCATTACGCTGAAGATGATCGACTTCCCCGTGCAGAACAGCACGACGGCGCTGCAGAACACATTTTTGGGCACCAACTCTTCCAGTATGGACGGCGCGACCAAAAATCTTTTGTCGACGGATCTTGACAGCAACGGCTATCCGACGACGACCAGGACCAACCATCCGCTTTCCGAGCTGTTTGCCGGCGCGACAGAGGTCAACCACCTGTTCCTTGAAAGCACGTATCACGCCAGCGGTTACTATGAGTATGACAGTTGCCAAAACTTTGCGACCCTGCTGGATAAAAACGGGAACAAAACGACCAATTTCACCGTGTATAAAGAACTCGGCACGACCGACCTCGGTTCCAAGCCGACGCTGAAACACGGCCAGTTCTTCCCCTACGACAACATTTCGTCCAACTCGTTTGCGCGCAACAACCCCGAAAACCTGTACAGCGCGCTCGCGCACATCAGCAACCAGTCGATCGGTCTGCTGCCCGACAGCGATCCCCGTAAACACGAACGGCTTCACCTGGTCAGCTCGCCCAATTACTATAATGGTATGGAGATGACCGCGACCTTTACCTCGACCCCCAACGGCAAGGACGCCTGGGGCAACGACATCATCTTTGAGTTCACGGGCGACGACGATTTCTGGTTCTATGCCGACGGCGAACTGCTGATCGACCTCGGCGGTATCCATTCCGCCCTGCAGGGCAGCGTGAACTTCTCGACCGGTCAGGTGATCGTCGAGGGCGTTGAAAAGACCATCCGTCAGGTCATTGAGGAGAATTACCGGGGCAGAAATCCCTCTGCTACGCAGCAGGACGTCGATACGTACCTCGCGACGTTCTTTGAGCCGGGTTCCACCGTGTTCAGACCCTATACCACGCACGAAATGCGCGTGTTCTATATGGAGCGCGGCGCGGGCGCTTCCAACCTGCATATGCGCTTTAACCTCAGTAACGTTACGCCCGGCAACGTCATGCTTACCAAGACCGTTACGGGTTCCGACGACCTTGACTTCAACCTCGTCGAGTACCCGTACCAGATCTGGTATAAGGACGGCAACAACGTCGAGCGTCTGTTGACGAACACCAACAATCTGATCAACGTTACCTATCAGAACTCCACGCAGAGAGTGGATTATCTGCCCGTCTACACGCCGCCCAACAGCACGGTTTCGTACGATTCGGTCTATCTGCTCAACCCGGGCAAGAGCGCCGAGGTCCATTTCCCGACCAACACCATCGAGTACAAGGTCGTGGAGTGCGGCATCAACGACGAGGTGTATGACGAGGTCAAGATCAACGGCGTGACAGCGACCGGGGATTCCATCACCGGCTCGGGACGAAGCTCGTACGATTCGGGCTGGATCAGCGTTGCCCAACGGCCGTCGATCGTGTTTGAAAACCACGTCGACCCCGCTTCGCTGCGTACGATCAGCATTGAAAAGACGCTGCTTGACGAGCAGGGCCACACGCTGACCGCGTCGCAGGATCAATCGGTCTTCAATTACCGGCTGTATCTTTCCAACGGCACGGACGACACGCTGGAACTTGCCAATATGACAAAGTACTACGTCACCGACAGTTCGGGCAACCTCTGTCATTGGGACGCGAGCGTCCGCCGGTTGGTGCCGACCGCGCTGAACGATTACGATTCGCTGACGGCCGCCGAAAAAGTGCCCGTGACGTTTGAAACCTCGATGAACGGCGCGATCTCCAAGATCCCCGCCGGGTATACGGTCCACGTTCCCAACGTGGCCGTCGGAACGAAATTCATGCTTGTCGAACGCGAGAACGAGATCCCGATCGGTTACAGTTTCGTCGACTATGAGCGTGAGAGCGGCACCTATCATTCCGAGGACGGCGACACGCTCAATTCCGGCTGGGTGCGCGCGAACGAATCGCCCAAGATGTACGTCAAAAATCGGCGCGGCTGGGGTCTTGACGTCAGCAAACTGTGGAGCGACAGCAGCTTCACCAAGTCGCACGACCCGGTTTACGTCGCGGTTTACGCCGGCAACACGCTGGTCCCCGACACGGTCCGCGAGATCACCAACACGCGCACGACCGCGCGCTACTTCTTTGACGCGCTCATCAGCGGCAAGACCTTTGCCGATTATGCGGTGCACGAGATCGAGCTGACCGATCCCGTCGTGGATTCCGAAGGGAAGGTCACCTCGTATTCCGCCATTACGCGGAAACTGAACGACGGCGATCTTACCATCATCAACGCGGTTTCCAGCAACACCGATACGGCGGCGCCGTATTCGTACGGCGTGGAGTATCAAACGGGCGAACCCGTTTCCACCGACGACGCGAATTCCAACCTGAAAAACGTCAGGTCCGACACGATCACGAACGCCCGTACGGGCGGCGTCGTGATCACGCTCTACGACCGGAAGACAAACCTGCCGCTTGCGGGCGGAACGTTCTCGCTGATGCAGGGCGATAACCGGGTCGGCACCTTTACCTCGGATTCGCACGGCCGGGTCACCATTCTTTACGACTTCGAGAGGAACGTCGATTACAGTCTGACCGAAACCGCGGTGCCCGCGGCGTACGTCGGCCTGCCCAATACCGCGGTCTTTTCGATCGCGAACGACGATACCGTTACCGTCAGCGGCAACAGCGCCGAGTGGCAGACGGGCCGCAAGTCGGACATCGTCGGCGATAAGCTGATCGCGTATATCGACGTCTTTAACAAACCCTATACCCTCAGCGCGGTCAAGGTCGACGCCGTTACGGGCAACCCGGTGCAAAACGCGCACTTTGCGCTTTACAGAAGCGTAAGCGGCATCGGCGGTCACGTCAAGGACCTGAACCCGATCCCCGGTTACGAGGATCTGGCGACGGGTACGAACGGCGCGATCCCGCAGATCGACAATACGCTCGCGGCGGGCAAGTATTATCTTACCGAACGCTCGCCGGCTTACGGATACGCGCCGCTTGAGGGGGATATCGAGTTCACGGTTTCGCCGCTCGGCGTGATCACCGTCGACAGCGCCGGTCACAGCGGCTATCTCAGCGTTACGGGTACCGACGAAAGTATCTACACGATCACCGTGCCGAACACGCCGGTCGATATGTTCGCCAATCTGACCGTCACCAAAACCGTGATGGGCAATATGGGCAACCGCGCCCAGGATTTCACCTTCACGCTGACGGTTGCCGGCGTACTGCCGTCGGCCGAGTTCGAGTGGGCCAAGAACGGCGTCGTTCAGACGGAAAAACTCCATTCGGGCGACACCTTTACCCTGAAGCACGACGAAAGCGTGACGATCGCTCTGCCGCTTGATACGGATATCACCGTCGCCGAAGAAAACGATTTCTACACCACCACGTTCAAATTGGGCGACGCGGCGGCCGAAACGCTGACCTCCAAGACCTTCCGCCTGACGGCGGACACGACCCTCGCCGTGACCAATACCCGTGACGGCACGGTCCCGACCGGTGTTTTTGACGCGTCGGCCACGCCGTACGCGATCGCGATGGCGGCCATCGTCGTCGTGTTTGCGGTCGTCGTGATCATCAAGAAAAAGAAAAAAACGAGATGAAAGGGGAGGACGGTACGGAGAAGCAAGGCAAAATCAAAACGGCCGTGCTGGCGCTTTCGGCAGTCGCGCTGATGGCCGTACTCGTCCTTTCGCTGTATCAGGGTCTGAAAGTCTATCTGCCCCAAAAACAGGAGCAGGAGCGGTTTTCGGAGATCCGTCAAATCGCAGCGGAAAAAAGCGAAAACCAAGAGGAGAGCGGGCTTGCAAAACTCGCCGCGCATAATCCCGATTTCGTGGGCTGGCTGACCGTTCCCGACACCGAGATCGACTATCCCGTGGTGAAGCCGCCCGCGGACGATCCGCAGTACTATCTGCACCGGGATTTCGATAAAAACGAATCCTTTGCGGGCACGCCGTTTATCGGCGAGGGCTGTGACGACAATTCGGACGTCTTTATCATTTACGGTCACAAGATGAAGGCGGGCACCATGTTCGGCACGCTCGACAAGTTTGCCGACCGGGGATGGGCGGAAGCGCACCCAGAGTTCACGCTTGAAACGCCGACCGAGACCCGGACCTACCGCGTGTTTGCCGTTTTCCGCACCACGGTCAACAGCAAAAACGAGTACCGCTATTTTGACAACGTCGGCAATTTCAGCGCCGAAGAGCGTCAGCGAATCGCCGATGAAATGCGCTCGCGGTCCGAGATCGAAACCGACGCTTTTCCGTCCGCCGGCGAGCAGATCGTGATCCTTTCGACCTGCAGTTATCACACGGAAAACGGCCGTTTTGCCGTCGCCGCGTACCGCGTTGACGGGGATGGCCGGTAATAGCGCCGCGCCGCCTGCGCCACGCGCCGCGCCCGCGCCGCGCCCGCGCTTCCGCACGGGACTTGACCCAACATAAAAGAACAAGCAGGACCGAACGTTTCGTTCGGTCCTGCTTTTGGTTGGTGCGAGTGAAAGTGGGCTTTGCGGCTTGGATAAAAAAATCTCGTTGCTTGCGCAACGAGATTTTTGTTCATACCCAATATTCAAAGAATGAATCAACGGCGGAGCCGTTGTATATGATCAACGCGAAGCGTTGGATATCATCAATTCCGTAGGAATTGTATCTCATCAAGCCGCAGGCATATGCCGCCCTGCGGGCGGATAATATACCTGCTTTGCGGCGGGTCGTTGAAAAATCAACCGACGTGCGATTGCAGCCAGCGCAACAGATTGTCATAACCCTTTTCACCCGCCGCTACGGAAAGAATGATCTCCGTCAGTTCTTTTTGGGTGTACGAAAAATCAAAACCGTTCAGCACAAGGAAAACCAGCATTGCATGAGCGCCGATTCGCTTGTTTCCGTCAATGAACGCGTGATTTTGTATGAGCCCGAAACCGAGTCTTGCGGCCTTTTCCAAAACGGTGGGGTAAAGATCTTTGCCGTCAAAGCTCTGAAACGGATTCGAGATTGCCGAATCGAGCAGGCCTTCGTCGCGTATTCCTTCCGCTCCGCCGGTTTCCTTTATCAGTTGCCCGTGCAGCAGAATGATCTGCGCTTTTGTCAGTATCTTCATTCTGCCAGCACCTGATAGGCCTCTTTGTTTTTGTCGAGAAGCTCTTTGGACACAGCGAGCAGCTCGGCATCGCTTGCCGCCGAATTACCGTCGGCCTTTTTGATCTCAAACGGTATTCCGTTATAAGCAACGGCGGATTTAAGAAAAATGGTGATTGCGGAGGACATGTTCAGGCCCAAATCCGAGAACAACGTCTCCGCCTGTTTTTTCAGATTGTCATCAATCCGTATATTCAGATTTGTCGTAGCCATATTTTGACCCTCCTTTTACACGTATTATATGCCGTAAAGTCGCATTTGTCAACACGTTGTAAAGAAAGTGTCATTACACATTTTACCAAACAAAAGAAAATCGAGTATCCATAACGCACGTTCCTTCGGCAATCAAGCCGCGGGCATAATATGCCGCCCTGCGGGCGGATGATATACACCGCACAAGTGCGGCGATGATATCCGGCCCTGCGGGCCGATGCCATACACGGCTGACGCCGTGATTCCATCCAGCGCGTGCGCGCTGGTGACACGCCAACCCGCCTTCGGCGGCTTGGATAAAAAAATCTCGTTGCTTGCGCAACGGGATTTTTGTTCATACCCAATATTCAAAGAATGAATCAACGGCGGAGCCGTTGTATATGATCAACGCGAAGCGTTGGATATCATCAAGACGAAGTCTTGTATCTCATCAAGCTGCAGGCATCCACGCGTTCGCGTGATAATATGCCGCCCTGCGGGCGGATAATATGCCGCCCTGCGGGCGGATAATATACCCGCCTTGCGGCGGGATGATATACTCGCCCTGCGGCGGGATGATATACCAAGCCTGCGGCTTGGATAAAAAAATCTCGTTGCTTGCGCAACGAGATTTTTTGGTGCGGATAACAGGAGTTGAACCTGCATGAAGGAAATCTTCACTAGGACCTGAACCTAGCGCGTCTGCCAATTCCGCCATATCCGCGTGTCTTTCGACTTGGATATAATAGCACAGTTTTTCGAGAGTGTCAACAGAAAAATGCGCAAAGGCGAAAAAAACGCGGAAAGTTCATCAAACGCCGGCTGTTACGTGCGTGCGGCGCGGCGAAAGAGGCGAGGGAGTCCAAAAAGGGGGGCGTCAAAAAAGGGGGGCGTCAAAAAAAGGGCGGGCGTCAAAAAAAGGGCGGGCGTCAAAAAAGGGCGGACGTCAAAAAGGGGCGGACGAATCCGAAAGAATCGGACCGGTCGCGCAGAAGCGGACCGGTCCGGAAAAAGCGCGGGGCCCAAGAGGGGCGGGCGCGTCAAAATGCGGCGCCCCGATTATGCGACGTAACCGTCGAGGGGCTTATTGGCGGCGATGAAGATCATGCGCTCCTGCAGCGACGCCAGGCCGTGCCACGTGGAAAAACCGCCGTGGTCGGTGGTGAGCAGGATCAGCCAATCTTCTGTGGCGTAGGTCGGGCGGCTTTCGATCGCGTCGATGATCTCGCTGCCGGTGGTTTCGGCGTTTTTGAATGCCTCGCGGTAATCGGGATTGTCGGGCGAGAAGCCGGTATCGTGGCCGGTGTGGTCGCAATACTCGAAAATGGAGAAGATGAAGTCGGAGCAGTCGGGCTTCGCG
>CADBON010000037.1 GCA_902796315.1 Oscillospiraceae bacterium
CTTTCCCGGTTATTGTAACAGATTATCGCGATTTTGGCAACAAAATAGTTACAAAACCCCCGCTTTGTTTGACAGTCTCCCATATTTAATGTATAATACTACAATATAATGGTAGATTATGGATTCGTATGTGCATAATTCCGGAGGGGAAATCATGTTTATCGATCTCGAGGGCCTTGACGGCAGCGGCAAAACCACACAGGCAGGCCTGCTGTGCGCGCGTCTGGAAAAGGCCGGCGTGCCCTATCGCAAAATCAAATTGCCCGATTATGACAGCGATTCCAGCATATTGGTGCGCAAGTATCTGCGGGGCGATTTCGGCCACTCGGCGTTTGACGTCAACGCGTACGCCGCCTCGGTGCTGTATACGGTGGACCGTTACGCCTCCTACACCGAAACGTGGCGCGACGATTACCGCGCCGGCAAGCTGATTTTTGCCGACCGCTACACCCCCGCCAATATTCTGTACCAGATGACCAAACTTCCGCGCGCCGAGTGGGACGGCTATATCGACTGGCTGTTTGATCTGGAGTATAACAAAGTCGGCATTCCCGCCCCCGACCGCGTGATTTTTATGGATATGCCCGTCGAGGTGTCGCAGAAATTGCTGCAAAAGCGTTACGGTGGCGACGACGGCAAAAAAGACGTGCACGAGGCGGACGTCGCGTTTTTGCAGGCGTGCCGCGAGGCCGCTCTCTACGCCGCTGAAAAGTGCGGCTGGCTGCTGCTTCCCTGCGCCGCCGACGGCGAGCCCCTTCCGCCCGAAACCGTCAACGACGCCCTATGGCGCATGGTGACCGACGCGCTCGGTTTTTGAGCCGCGTTTGTATATGAGGTGATACGATGTTTACGATTTTTCTTGCCGACGGTTTCGAGCCCGTCGAGGCGATCGCGCCGCTTGATTTTCTGCGCCGCGCCGGCGTTGAAACCCAGACCGTTGCGCTCAACCCCGACCGTTCCGCCGAAGGGAACCGCGGCGTGCGCGTGCGCGCCGATCTGTCGCTGGACGAGTTTTGTCCCGACGACTCGCTGACGGGCGTTCTGCTGCCCGGCGGTATGCCCGGCGCCGAAAACCTGTTCCGCAGCGCCGGCGTCAACGCGGCTGTGGATTATGCCGCCGAGGGCGGCAAGGTGCTGGCCGCCATCTGCGCCGCTCCGTTCGTGCTGGGTCAGAAGGGGCTGCTGCGCGGCAAGCGCGCCACCTGCTTCCCGGGGTTTGAAGATAAACTCATCGGCGCGACCGTCGTGGACGCGAGCGTCGTGACCGACGGCAATGTGGTCACCGCCCGCGGCGCGGGCGTTTCGTGGCAGTTTGCCGCCGCCGTTACCGCGCTGCTGGCCGGCGAAGAGACCGCCCGCCGCATCATGGAGCAGATCCAATGGGAATTTTAAATGGGACCGCCCGCCGCAAGCGCGAACTGCGTGAGCGTGCCAAAGCCGCACGTGCGGCGATGTCGCCCGCCGACAAAGCGGCCGCCGATAAGGCCCTTTGCGACCGTCTGCTCGCTTTGCCGCAGATTCTTACGGCGGGGACGGTGCTGACCTACGTTTCACAACCGCACGAGGCCGACACACGCGCGCTGATCGTCGCCCTGCTGGCCGCCGGCAAGACCGTCGCGGCGCCCCGCTGTGCCGACGCCGTGGGCGAGATGCAGTTCTTTCTGATTCGCTCGTTCGACGAGCTGGCGCCCGGCGCTTTCGGCCTGACCGAGCCCACGCTCGATTGCCCGCCCGCCTATCCCGGCGCCGATTCCGTGTGTCTGGTGCCCGCCCTGCTGTTCGACGAGGACGGCTACCGCCTCGGCTACGGCGGCGGCTATTACGACCGCTTTTTGGCGGGGTACGGCGGCAAGACCGTCGGCCTGTGCTACGACGGCGAAGTGGTGCCCGAACTGCCGCGCGGCGCGTTTGACCGCCCGGTCGACACGGTCGTCACCCCTTCCACGGAGTTTTCGTTTACCAATCCCTCTTTCTAAAGGAGTTTCTGTATGGACTACGACGAGTTGTTGAAAAACTTTGAGAGCGACGACGCACGCAAGCCGTCGCCGAAGTCCGCTGCGCCGCAGAAACCGGTTGCGCCCAAAAAGCAGGCCGCGCCGCAGAAATCTGCGCCGCAGTCCTCGCATTTCCGCAATCCGGACGGCAGCGAACGCGGCAAAAACAGCCGCATCGACGGGGACGAGACCGCCGCGGCCGCCAAGTCCGCCAAGGCCGAGCAGGACAAGGCGCTTTCCGCCGAACTTGCCCGCGCTGAGCGCGAGCGCCGTCAGCGTGTCTCCGAGTTTCACTTTGACCGCGTCGAGCACGTCAACCCGACCGATACCGGCGTTTATTTCGCCAACAATCCCGGCGAGATCAAACGCGCTACCGCCCGTAAGGACGCCGCCCGCAAAGAGCCCGCCGGCAAAGACGACCCGCGTGACCGGCGTACGTCTGCCGTAAAGCCGACGGACGGGATCGGTAGCGGCCAGGCCGCCAAAAAGAGCGACCTGCGCGTGACCGTGCCGCCCGCGACCGCCCGTCAGAAGCGCGAAATGGAGCGCAAGCGCCGCATCAAAGAGGCCAAAAAGAAATGGAACGAGGCCTCGCCCCGCGCCGCGCGCCGCCGTGCCCGCTTCAAACGTTTTGCCGTTTGTCTGCTGATCGTGGCTGTCGTCAGCACGATCCTGTGCTGGTACGGCCTGAACTGCATCAACGATATCCTTTCGATCAAAGCCAAGGATAAGGCCGTTGAGGTGACGGTTTCTTCCGGCCAGACGGACGAAGAGGTCATTGACCTGCTCCACAAGAACAAACTGATCCACAACCCTCTGTTCTGCAAACTGTTCGTCAACCTCGTTCACGTTGAGGATGAAGAAAACTATCAGTACGTCACCGGCAGTTATACCCTCACGCCCAGTATGGGCCTTGAGAAAATGCTCTCGACCATGCAGGCCGACTACACCCAGTCCGAAACGGTCTCGGTCACCTTCCCCGAGGGCTATACCGTCGACCAAATCGCCGAAAAACTCGAAAAGAACAAGGTGTGCGATGCGGCCGGGTTTATCACGGCGCTTCAGACCATCGACTTCTCCGGGGATTATCCCTTCCTTGCCAAGATGCAAAACCGCGAACTGCGCTTCC
This sequence comes from Oscillospiraceae bacterium, assembly GCA_902796315.1. Lineage (GTDB taxonomy): Bacteria > Bacillota > Clostridia > Oscillospirales > Acutalibacteraceae > DTU089. Next base: position 3,124 of record CADBON010000037.1, read on the forward strand.
GCGTGATGGAGGGTTATCTGTACCCCGACACCTACGATTTCTACGTCGGCGAGACCGCGTCGAGCGTGGTCCGCAAATTCCTTGACAACTTCAATGAAAAGTGGACCAAGGAGTATACCGACCTTGCCGAAAAGAAGGGTATGACGCTGGATGAGGTGATCACCCTCGCTTCCATCCTGCAGAAAGAGGCCGCCAATAAGGACGAAATGAAGGTCCTTTCCGGCATCATCTCCAACCGTTTGGCCGAGCCGTCCGAGTTCCCCTACCTGCAAAGCGACGCCACCGAGAATTACCTGCTTGACACCATCAAGCCCACCTTGACCTCTTCGACCGAGGATACCAACAAGTATATCTCCTTCCGTAATCATTACGACACCTATTCCAAAGAGTGTGTCGGCCTGCCTGTCGGCCCCATCTGCAACCCCGGCGACAACGCCATTCATGCGGCGCTCGCTCCCGAGGAAACCGATTATTACTACTTCCGCCACGACAAGAACGGCAAGGTGTATTACGCCGTCACGCTTGAAGAGCACGAGCAGAACGCCAAACTCATCTCCAAGGTCGACGGCGACGATGAGGACGAATAAGAATGAAACGCCGTTTATCATTCCTTTGCGCCGTGCTGATGGCCCTCTCGCTGTGCGCCTGCGGGCATGAAAAAGCACCCGCCGAGACCGAGCCCGAAACGTGGGTGCAGACCGTTACCGTCACCTTCCCCGAGGGGATGACTGCCGACGCCATCGCCCGCAAACTCGAGCAGAACGGCGTATGCTCCGCCGCGGCGTTCCTGCAGGCCGCCGGCAGCGCCGACACGGCCGCCTACCCCTTTTTGGCGTCGGTGGACGAGCCCGACAGCCGCTTCCGTCTGCTGGAGGGCTACCTCTATCCCGATACCTATGAGTTTTATCTCGACGAGGACGCCGATTCTGTCCTTGCCCGGTTTTTAGACAATTTCGCCGTCAAGTGGACGGACGAGTACGCCGCCCGTGCCGCCGAACTCGGCGAGAGTGTGGACGATGTGCTGACCCTCGCTTCCGTTATTCAGGGCGAAGCGGGCAGCCGCGAACAGATGGCCACTGTCTCGGGCATCTTGCGCAACCGCTTGGCGGATGCCGACAACTTCCCGTACCTGCAGTGCGATTCCACCTCTGAGTACGTGACCGACGTCATCAAGCCATCCGCCGAAAACGAGGCGGCCTTCCGCGCCGCGTACGATACCTATGACGCCGCGCGGCCGGGTCTGCCCGTCGGGCCCATCTGCAACCCCGGCGACGATGCCATCCGCGCCGCGCTGTGGCCCGAAACGAGCGAGTATATCTATTTCCGCCACGACAAAACGGGCAAGATCTATTACGCCAAAACGCTGGAAGAGCACGAGCAGAACGGACTGCTTGTCGAGCAGGTCAACGGAACGGAGGCGACTGCACCGTGAAACGCACCGTCGCTTTTATCGCCGCGTTCGCGATGTTGATGACCGTCTGCGCCTGTGTGCCGTCCGCTCCCGCCGTGCCGCCGAAACAAACGCTTTCGCTGACCGCCATGGATACGGTCATGACCCTTGTCGCCTATACCGGCGACGAGGGCTTTTTGCCCTCTTTGCAGGAGGAGATCACCCGCTGCGAAGGGCTTTTTGACGCGGGCGACCCCGCAAGCGACGTGGCAAAGATCAACGCCGCGGACGGGCCCGTCACCGTCAGCGACGAAACCGCCGCCGTGCTTTCCGCAGCGTTTGAGGCCAATCGTTTGACCGGCGGCGCCTTCGATTGCACCATCGCCCCGGTCGTCGATCTGTGGGGGTTCGATACCGGGAACTACGGCGTACCCGGCAAGGCCGAGGTACAAAACGCCCTGCTCTTTACGGGCGGCGACGCGATCACCCTTGACGGAACGGTCGTCACCCGTGCGCCGTACGCGGCCGTCACCCTCGGCGGGATCGCCAAGGGTGCGCTCGGCGACCGCCTGATGGCGCTGTGCGAGGCCGCGCAGGTGCCCGCCGTCCTGTCGTTGGGCGGCAATATCGTGCTGGCGGGCGACAATCCCCACGGCGGCCTGTGGTCGGTGGGCGTCCAATCCCCGACGGGCAGCGGTATCGCGCTGTCGTTTTCGTGCGAGGGGGGGCGTTCGGTCGTCACCTCGGGCGGCTATGAGCGCTATTTTGAATACCAAGGCAAGACCTATCACCACATTCTCGACCCGAAGACCGGTTTCCCCGCCGAATCCGATCTGCAGAGCGTGACCGTCATCGGAACGGACGGCGCCATGTGCGACGCGCTTTCCACCGGCCTGTTCGTCATGGGGTATGAAAAGGCCGTCGCGTTCGCAGAGGAACACGACGACTTCGCCTATCTTTTTATGACCGCCGACACCGTTTACACCCGCGGCGTGCAAAACGTGGAATTGACCGAAGACGGTCGCACGCTCATAACGGCGGAATAAAATCCGCGATCACGCTGTTTGACAGCAGCATTCCCGCTTCGGTCAGCGCCAGCGTTTCCCCGTCATAACGGACCAGTCCCTGCTCCTTGCGGAGCGGGGCTTTTTTGATGATCTCCGCCGCCGCCGGCTCACCGTACCGCGCCTTGAGTTCCGCAAGGCGCAGACCGTCCGCGAGCCGCAGGCGCAGCATCACGTACTCTTCCGCGTCGCCGCCGGACCCGTCCGCGACGGGCGGGTCGCCCGCCTCAAACGATTCGATACTGCGCGGGTAGTAAAACCGACGGCCGCCCACGAACGAGTGCGCCGCCGCTCCCACGCCGAGGTAGTCGGTCAACAGCCAGTACCCGCTGTTGTGGCGGCTCTCATACCCGGGCAGCGCAAAGTTCGAGATCTCATAGTGGCGGTAGCCGAGGGCGGTCAGTTTTTCGCACGCCAGCAGATACAGATCGGCGGCCGTATCGTCGTCCGCAAAGTGATAACGTTCGCGGTGGGTCGCAAAAAACGTGCCCTCCTCGATTTTCAGCAGATACGCGCTGACGTGTTTCGCGCCGCAAGCGGCGACAAATTCCAGCGTTTCACACAGCGATTCCGCCGTTTGACCGGGAATGCCGAGCATGACGTCAAGCGAAATATTGTCCAGCCCCGCGCTCTGCAAACGGCGCACGACGTCGGCGATCCGTTCGCGGCCCGACAGGCGCCCGAGCGAGCGCCGCTCCGTATCCACGGCCGATTGCATCCCCAGCGACACGCGGTTGACGCCCGCCGTCCGAAAAGCGGGGATCAGCCCCTCAACGTCACTTGCGGGGTTGCATTCCACGGTGATCTCCCCGTCAACGCCGTACCGCTCCTTCGCCGCACCGACCAGGCGGCAGATTTGGTCGCCCGAGAGCAGCGACGGCGTGCCGCCGCCGAGATAGAGCGTTTCGGCGCGAAAGTCGGTAACGCCGCTGCGGCGGCCGGAATTGATCTCGTCCAACAGCGCCTTTACGTACCCCTCGCGCGTCTCTTCGTCGGCCCGCATCGAGTAAAAATCACAGTACGGGCATTTGGACGCACAGAACGGGATATGCAGGTACACGCCGCTCACGTCGATCACCTCCTGCCGCTATTATAAAAGAATCAACTGCGTTTTTCAACCGTCTTTTCAAAGCGCTTGCGCAGAAAGGCGTTGCGGCACACGTCGCACCCGCAGACGTGGCGGCTCAGACAGCGCTGCTGCCGCTCTCCGTTGAAAAAGGTCGTCTCCTCCACGATTACGTTGCGTCCGACCACCCCGCAGTACTGCTCAAAGGTGAAAGAATGGCTGTCCGTACGATCGCCTCCCCGAAATTTTCTTCCGTTTTAGTATGTGCAGGAGGGAACCCAATCATAACCGACGCCGCGCAATCATACGATAAAATAAAAAAAGGGGAGATGTCCGTGAAACGCAAACTCCGCCCCGTGCCGGACGAGGCGTATTACCCGCAGGCGGCGCACGACGCTTGCGAACAACTGCGGCGGGCGCGGCGTGATTTCGAGAATGCTGACGACCCGCGTTTGGTCGAGGCCGCCGTCTACCGTCTGCGCGCGCTGGAACTGCGGTACGCCTATCTGCTGCAAAAAGC
>CADBON010000038.1 GCA_902796315.1 Oscillospiraceae bacterium
CCGATATCGGAAACGAAACTGAACGACACCCAGTTGGAGATCGAGCGCTGACTTGCGGCGCAGCAGAAACGGTCGGTGTGGGTAATGATCCAGTTCGTCATAAAACCGCCGTAACTGCCGCCGGTCTCGCAGAGGCGCTTGCGGTCGATATTGGGGTACTTTTTCAACACGGCGTCGGTGAAATCCATCAGATTCTGATAGTCGGTCACACCGTAATCGTGGCGCAGGTCGGCAAAGGCGTCTCCCCTGCCGTCGCTGCCCTTGATATTGGTAAAGAACACCACGTAACCGCGCGCGACCCAAAGCTGCATCTCATGGAAGAACGTTTCACCGTAAACGCAGCGCGGGCCGCCGTGAACGTCCAGAACCGCGGGGTATGATTTGGATTTGTCAAAACCGTCGGGCAGCAGCGCCCAGCCGCGCAGTTTATAACCGGCGGACGTGTAATTGATCGGTCGCGGTTTTGCCACGTATCGCCCTTTGAGCAGGTCGTCGTTCAAGTGCGTAAGGCGGGTAAAGCGTCCGCCGTTCTTGTCCATCGTCCAGACTTCCGCCACCTTGTCCCAGGGTTGATAGACGCAGGCGATTTTTTCTTTACCGACTTCCAGCGCGCACAGCATGCCGGACTCTTCCCACAAAACCCGCTTGCGCAGGTGTCCGTCCGGTGCGACGGTCAGCGCAAACAGAGCGTTGTGATCTTCGACGGTCGCCAGCGTGCGGTAGGTTTTGCCGTCGGAAGCGGCCCCTTCGCCACCCTCGGCGGTATCGCCGATCACGCTGGAATAGAGCGCCACTTCGGGCGTATAGACTTTTACGAGCGCGCCTTGCTCTACTCGATAAATATCGGGCGTCTGATTGCCGCCGTAGGGCTTGAAATTCGTCGCATGGCAATAGAGCTTGCCGTTCAACACGAAGATGCCGCTGAACGAGAGGTCGAGTTTTTGATAGAGTGTTTCGGTAACGCCGGTTTTGAGATCGTAGGCGTACAGGCGGTTAAACAGAGGCATCTTTGAGCGATAGGAACCGCCCGCGAAATAGACGGTATCGCCTTCCGTGAGCCAGACGTCAACGCTGAAACGCGGCGCGGTCACGCGCTCGCAGACGGGCTTGCCGTCAACGACGGCAACGGTAAACAAGGCGGTGCGCTGACCGTTGATAACGCCGCGGCCGTTGAACCAATACGGCATTTCCGTCAGCACGTCGTAATCTTTCTCGGTCTTTTTCTCCTCTGCCGATTGGCGGCGTTTTTCGTCCGACAGCAGGTATGAATCGGGCTCGTCGCAACGGATGGCGCCGAGGGCGACGTACCCGCCCCCCGCCTTTTTCAGATCGAGCATCGCGAAAGGCAGCGTGACGTAGGGTTCGGCTTCGCCGCCGTCCGTCCTGAGGCGCAGCAGCGGCGTCGTGCCGGGCAGATCGTCCTTGCCGCTGCGCGAAACGAGCAGGGTTTGATCGTCTTCCCACAGAACGACGCGCACGTCGCCCGTTTGCGTCATGCGGCGGGTCTTGCCGTCACGGGCGATATAAACGTCCGTTTTTTGGGCATTCTCTTTCACGTCGGCGTACGTCACCTGAAAGGCCAGCGTTTTGCCGTCGGGGCTGTATTTCAGCGCGGACGGGATGCGATAGCGGTTGACGTCGTCGATGAGGATCGGCAGTTTTTTCTCGTTCATGGCGTTCTCCTTTATAAGCATCAAAGATCGCGTTTCATCATAAGCAGCGCGTAGTAGGAACCGTCGCGCAGCAAAAAGCCGCGCCGTTTTTCAAAAGGACGATTTTTTCGTACGTCACGGTTGTGCCTCCGGCGGAATTTCGGGAACGGGAGCGGCCATCGGCGGAGCGGCCGGTTGCACGGGAGCCGCCACAGCGGGAGCGGCCACTTGCCACGGCGCCGGCGCGGAGGCCGCGGCAAAGCTCTCGGCGCCGTAGCGGAACACCAGCGAGAGCACAAGGAACATCACGCCGAAGGCGAACTCGCCGCCGAGGGCACTTTCATACGATCCGGTTTCGCCGATGACGGTCATCACGACGGTATAAACGATGCCGGCGACAATCGCGCCGCCGAGAGAAAGGCAGAGCGTCAGAATGCCCAAACGCTTGTACTCATTGGCACAACCAAGCGTAAAGGGCGTGCCGGCTTCGCACTGGTGCTTAAAGCAGAGTTCGGCAAACTTCGCAAGGACGGTCGCGCAGACACACTCCACAAAGGCCGCACCCAACGTGGCGTAAACCGTCTTGGGAAGAGCGGCGGCATCGGGTCCCAAAAGGCCATATACGCTTACGCCGCCGATTTTCAGCGCCGCCGAAGCGAACGGAAGGGTGACAATCCCGAGCAGCATGCCGGCACTGCCGATGATGCCGAGAATGAACAGGACTTTGCAGATAATTTTTGCGACTTTCGCAAGCGTTTGAATCGTGGACAGTGTTTTATTCATCATAAAGACTCCTTTATATTATTTCTGTTTCGGTGCGGGCAGTTCGGGGAGCATCGCCTCAAACAGCGCCGCGAGCGCATCCGCATCATCGACAATGTCGACAAGCAGCATCGGCTTTGCGCCTTCATAGGGCAATTCCTCGCGCGCATGCGGCAATTGTGCCTTGGCAGCCGCGACGGGTTTTACAAGCAGGCGGTCGTCGTAGATACCGCCGACGATGCGGCCCTGATAATAGAGGATATACTCCCCCATCATCGGGCGATAGGTCACGCCCGTAAGCGCGGAAAGCTGTTCCAGGATAAAATCCAGATAGGTTTTGCTCGAAGCCACGCTCACCTCTCCTTTTTCAAACGAAGCGTTTTGAGGTACGCTTTGTGTTCCTCTGTCACGCGATAACTCTCGATCGCTTTTTGGATGGTCTTGTTATGGGTGCGCGGCGAAAGACGGCGCTGTTCAAGGTACGGCAGCGCGGCATCGTACTGTTTGGCGAGCGCCGTGGCAAACAGCCACGCGATCATCATATGCACGTAATAGGCGTCGTCGTTAACGGAGGCGGCAAGCGCGAGGATCTCATCCTGAAAGCCGTCGTCAAGATAAAACCGCATCAGCGTTTCAAGTCCGAAGCGAACGGTGTACTCGTGACCCGACTGAAGCCACGCCTTGACAACGGGCAGCAGTTCGTCGGTGTGCTTGGCAAACACCTTGGGGTTGAAGCTGTCGCAGACCGCCCAGTTGTCGACGAAAGGCAGAAACGCCTCGGTTTCACAAAGCGCCGTTGCATAGTCTTTTTCAAGGGAAATCAAAAACGCATGCAGCAGGTTTTCTTCGTGATAGCGGTGCGGCAATTCACGCAGAAACGCCTCCTGCACGCCGGCGCGCTTCATCTCTTTCGCCAGCTGCCGCAGGGCGGGCAGGCGCACGCCGAGGATCCGCTCCGGCGGGATATTCGGCACCAGCGACGCGGTGAACGCGCGGTACGGCTCATCACGCAAGGCGAGAAGCCGCTCAAGAACGGTTTGCTCCTTCACGGTCATCCCCCCTGCCGATAAAACTTTATAATAAAATTGTATGATTCTTCACCGGGTTTGTCAAGGGGTTTCGCAAGGAAGAATCTGCGAAAAACGGGGCCGATTGCTTGACGGGCAGAAGGCTGTGTGATATACTATAATATGTATGATTGAAAAAAATCGGCCAATTCCTGTTCTTATTTGGGAGGTTAAAATGAGCAAGATCAAAAAGCTGCTGCTGATCGAAAACAGTTTCAAAGAACTGTTTTCTCTGCGCAAAATCAAAGAGCTTTGCATTCACTACAAAGAAATCCTGCTCTATATCGTTTTCGGCGTCGTCACGACGGTCGTCAACTGGCTCGTCTATGCGCTGATGGTCAAACTGCTGCACGTCAACGTCAGTATGTTTGCCGGGCAAAGTCTTGCGGCCCTGCTCGTATCGGGCGGCGGTCACGGCGACGAGTACGCGCGCCAACTTGTTTTGCTGTTTGTCAGTAACATCGTCGCGTGGATCGCGGGCGTGGCAGTCGCGTTCGTCACCAACAAGATCTGGGTATTTGAAAGCCGCGTCAAAACCGTCGGCGGCGTTGCCAAAGAGTTGGGCAAGTTCACCGCGTCGCGTATACTGACCGGCCTTCTGGAGTGGTTCGGCCTTCCCCTGCTGATCATGGTGGGTCTGAATCAAACGCTGTTCGGTGTGGAAGGGTTCTTTGCCAAAGTGATCATCAGCGTGGCGGTCGTCATTCTCAACTACGTGTTCAGCAAGCTGTTTGTCTTCCGCAAAAAGAAAGGGAAAGCGGCCGCTGCTCCCAACGAAAATAAGGAAACCGGAGAGAATTATGAAGTATAACGTTGTTATTGTCGGCGCCGGCCCTGCCGGCATCTTCACCGCACTTGAAATGCGCAAGCGCGGCAGCCAGAAATCCATTCTGATCATTGAAAAAGGACAGCCCGTTGAGAAGCGGACCTGCCCGAAGATCGTCACCAAAAAGTGCATGAACTGCAAGCCGTACTGCCACATCACGACGGGCTTTTCCGGCGCGGGCGCTTTTTCGGACGGCAAGCTTTCGCTCAGCTGTGAAGTGGGCGGCGACCTGCCCGGTCTGATCGGCGAAGATTTCGCCCAGGAACTGATCGACTATACCGACGGCATCTATCTCGATTTCGGCGCCGACGAGCACGTGGAAGGCGTGAGCGCCGACGAAGAAGTCAAGGCCATTCGCAAGCGCGCCATCAAAGCGGGACTGAAACTTGTCGACTGTCCCATCCGTCACCTCGGCACCGAAAAGGCGCAGCAGTTGTATCTTGACATCGAGCACTGGCTGCAGGAGCACGGCGTGGACCTCTGCTTCGGCCGCGAGTGCAACGACCTGCTGATCGAAAACGGCGTGTGCAAGGGCGTGTTCCTGCAAAACGGCGCCGAGACCGAAACGATTTACGCCGACGAGGTCGTGGTCGCCACGGGGCGCCGCGGCGCGGACTGGCTTGAAAAACTCTGCTCGGAGCACGGCATTGAGCACAAGGCCGGCACGGTCGATATCGGCGTGCGCGTCGAGTGTCGCAACGAAGTGATGGAGACCGTCAACAAGGCGCTGTATGAATCCAAGCTGATCGGCTACCCCAAGCCCTTCAAAAACAAGGTGCGCACCTTCTGTCAGAACCCCGGCGGTTTTGTCAGCCAGGAGAATTACGACAACGACCTCGCCGTCGTCAACGGCCACTCCTTCAAAGAAAAAAAGAGCGACAACACCAACGTCGCCATTCTTTGCTCGCACAACTTCAACAATCCGTTCAACCAGCCGATCGAATACGCGCAAAAGGTCGGCGAACTGACCAATATGCTCGGCGCGGGGCACATCCTCGTGCAGCGGTACGGCGATATTTTAGACGGCAAGCGCACCTGGCAAAAGGAACTGGCGCAATCGAACCTGCGCCCCACCCTGCCGGATGCGGTCGCGGGCGACATCACCGCCGCCATGCCCTACCGCGCCATGACGAACATCATCAACTTTATTCAAGCCGTGGACTACGTCGTGCCCGGCTTCGCCTCTTACGAAACGCTGCTCTACTCCCCGGAACTGAAGTTCTATTCCAACAAGATCGATATGGACGTCGACCTTAACACCAGCGTCAAAGGGCTGCACTGCCTGGGCGATTCGTCCGGCTGGACGCGCGGCCTGATGATGGCCTCTATCATGGGTGTGCTGATGGGGCGCAAATTCTCGGAAGAAAACGAATAACGCGCTGCAATATTCTGAAACGAGGTGCGAAACGTGAACGGTATCATTGAAAAGGTATTGGCCCTTGTGATGGCGATCCTCAACACGCTGATGCCCGTCATCGGCGGGACGGAAACCGTCAAAAAGGAAGCACGCCTTGTGGCGGGCGTCGTGTCGGACACGCACATCGACTACCGCTTCCCCATCGGGCAGGAGATGCTGACGGCGGCCTGCGACGAGATGAACAACTTCATGCCGGACGTGTTCGTCGACCTGGGCGACCTGACCAACTACGGCGATCAGCGCAGTATGGAAAAGCACTTTATGATCGTCACCAAGGAACTGAACGACGATATTGACGAGGTCTATCTCACCGGCAACCACGACCTCGGTCACTCGGAAATGTCGAACGATCTGGCGCGCCGCTTTTTTGTCGACACGTTCAACCGCTTTATGGATTATCAAATCGAGCACAACTGGTACAGCCGTGACGTCAACGGCTACACCTTCATTGTGCTGGGCGACGAAGATCCCGATAACTGGGACCTGCCGTGGTACAGCGACGAACAGCTCGCCTTTTTGGACGCCGAACTTGCCCGCGCCACCGCCGACGGCAAACCCGTCTTTGTCTGCGCCCACGTGCCGCTTGCCGGCATTCACGGCGAAGAGCACTATTACGACGGCGTGACCGAAGAGCCGCTTTCTTCCAACGTCAAGGCCATTCTCGAAAAGTACAAAAACGTGTTTTTCCTGACCGGCCACGTGCACAAAGGTATGAGCAACAACGACGAAGTGCCGACCTACACGACCGTAAACGGCGTCCACTACCTCACGCTGCCGTCGTACCTGATGCCGAACTGGCCGCAGGGAGGTCTTACCACGCACGGGATGGCGTTCATGATCGAGTGCTATGACGACGAGGTAGCGCTGCGTGCGCGCAACTGCCTCACACAAACGTGGTTCAAGAGTTTTGCGTACAACGAAAAGCTTGTGTAAAGAGTTTTGAAAAAAGGTGCAGTCCCGAGGGACTGCACTTTTTTTGCGGGATATCGCCTGTAAACAAACAGAAAGGCGCCCGTTCCGGGAACGGGCGCCCTGCGGGCTATTGCATTTACACTTGTTGCGCGATCACCATTTCGGCGGCCTGCTTCTTGGTGATACAGCGGTCCATCGCCAGTTTTTCCAAAAAGCGGTGCGCTTCCGGCTCAGAGAGAGCGCGCTCGCTGATCAAAAGCAGTTTGGCGCGGTTAACAGCCTTGATCTCCTCCATACGATCGTCCAGCGTCAAGGTCATCTTCCCCTTCTGCCGCAGGCGTTCGCGAGCGCTTGCCATCCACGTCAGGGCCTGGAGCATCGTTCCCTGCGTGACGGGCTTTTGCTGCACAAAAACGCCGTATGGCGTTGCCTTATCGAGAACGATTTCGTACACGTCGCTTCGAACGAGCAAGAGCACCGAGGCGGCGCTTTTCTTGCAGCAGTCTATCGCGAAGCGGTCGCCCGCGTCGTCGGGAAGCGGCGAGTTGATGATCACAAAGTCGAATTCATGTTCGGCAAAACGGCGTTTTGCCTCGCTGATGCTGCCGGCACATTTCACCGGCTGATACCGCGCGGGCGGGAGTAGCGAAGTCATGGTGCTGTTGAAGGCCTCTGCGGCGGACACAAGCAACACGCTGTAGACGCGCTCCTGCAAACCCATGCTTCTCTCCCCTTTCCGTTCAATTCAAATGCCGTTTACCGGCCGCAGTAAATCTCCAGCACCTCGGCGGGAATGCACTGCCGGATGAACGCGCTGTCACCCGCGACGGCGCGCGCTTCGTCCAGCGATTGCGGCAGCAGCTGCAGACCCTCGGCCTGCCCTGCCTCGGGCTTGAAGAGGTTATAGTCGACGGCGAACGGGAGTTCAAGATTCTGTTCGATACCCGCAAGGCCGGCGTAAATCATCAGCGCAAAGCAGAGATACGGGTTGGCGGTCGGATCGGGCGAGCGAAGTTCGGCGCGCCGGTATTCGCCCACGGCGGCGGGAATACGCACCAACTGGCTGCGGTTTTCACCGCTCCACGAAACGTACTTCGGCGCGCGGTTCTGACCGAAACGCTTGTATGAATTTTCGGTCGGATTCAAAAACGCGGTCATATCCGCCGCTTTTGCCAGCACACCGGCAATGGCGGGGATCATCACGTCGCGTCCGTCGACCGCCGTGGCGGAAAAGTTGATATGAAACCCGTTGCCGGGCAGGTGATCAAGGGGCTTTGCAGAAAAATCTGCCGCAAGGCCGTTGCGGTACGCGACCGTGCGGACGACTGTCTGCAGGGTCAGCGCGTTATCGGCGGCCGTCAACGGGTCGGAATAGCGAAAATCGATCTCGTTCTGACCCGGCCCCCCCTCGTGGTGCGAACTTTCGGGACGAATGCCCATCTGCTCGAGCGTCAGGCAGATCTCACGGCGAATATTCTCGCCCTTATCCTCGGGGGCGATGTCCATATACCCCGCGTCGTCATAGGGGATCTTGGTCGGTTTGCCCTTCTCGTCGAGTTCAAACAAATAAAACTCCTGCTCGGCGCCGAAGCGGAATTCGACCCCCGCCTTTTGTGCGGCCGCGATCGCCTGCTTGAGCAGATAGCGTGTGTCGCAGCGGTAATTCCGACCGTCCGGGTAACAGACGTCAGAGAACATACGCACCACCTTGCCGTGCTCGGGCCGCCAGGGCAAAACGGTCAGCGTGTCGCAATCCGGGCGCAGCACGAGATCGGAGTGCGTCTCGTCCCCGTACCCCTCAACGGACGACGCATCGAACGCGATACCGTGCGCAAACGCACGCTCAAGTTCGTCCGGCATAATGGAGATATTCTTTTGTTTGCCGTATACGTCGCAGAACGCAAGACGGATGAACTTGACGTCCTCTTCTTCGATATACTGCCGCACTTCTTCACGGGAATATTTCATTTGTATCCCTCTCTTTTAGAATTGATAAAAGAAAAACAGGCGCACTTCCGCCGCCTTTCGCCGCGCGGAAATGAACGCCTTTGCCCATTTCATATATAGTTTACAACGCTTTCGTATCTTTGTCAACAAAAAAGTGTTGACAAAGCGAAACGGCAGGTGTACAATACAACCCATAAAGACAAAGGCGTCTTTGGGACCAAGGTCCCAGAGCCGCTTTTTTCTTTTTTTACATCATATTTAAAGGCAACGGAGTCTGTTCTGGGGAACCCTCCCGAAAGGCGCCGTTCACTTAAATTAAAGGAGGAACCCCCATGTCGTACGTCGACGAAGTCATTGAAAGAACCGTTCGTGAAAACCCCTGCGAGCCCGAATTTCATCAGGCCATCAAAGAAGTGCTGTGCTCGCTGCGGCCCGTCATCGCCGAACACGAGGACGCCTATCGCCGCGACGCTCTGCTGGAGCGGTTGGTAAACCCCGAGCGGCAGATCAAATTCCGCGTACCGTGGATCGACGATAACGGCAACGCCCGCGTCAACACGGGTTACCGCGTGCAGTTCAACAGCGCCATCGGCCCGTACAAAGGCGGCCTGCGCCTGCACCCGAGCGTTAATCTCGGCATTATCAAATTCCTGGGCTTCGAACAGATTTTCAAGAACTCGCTGACGGGTCTGCCCATCGGCGGCGGCAAGGGCGGCTCCGACTTCGACCCCAAAGGAAAATCCGACCGCGAAGTGATGGCTTTCTGCGAGAGTTTTATGACGGAGTTGTGCAAATACATCGGCGCCAACACCGACGTACCTGCCGGCGACATCGGCACAGGCGCCCGTGAGATCGGCTACCTGTTCGGGCAGTATAAACGTCTGCGCGGTCTGTTTGAAGGCGTACTGACGGGCAAGGGTCTGTCGTTCGGCGGTTCGCTGACGCGAACCGAAGCGACCGGCTACGGCCTGCTCTATATCACCGAAGAAATGCTTCGTCACAACGGGCTGGACATCGCCGGCAAAACCGTCACGATCTCCGGTTCCGGCAACGTTGCGATCTATGCGGCCGAAAAAGCGCAGCAGTTGGGCGCAAAGGTCCTGACGGTTTCCGATTCGAACGGCTGGGTCTATGACCCGGACGGCATCGACGTGGCCGCGCTGAAAGAGATCAAGGAAGTCAAACGCCAGCGACTGACCGCCTACGGTGATTACCGTCCCGCCGCAGAGTACCACGCGGGCAAGGGTGTGTGGACCGTTAAGAGCGATATTGCCCTCCCCTGCGCCACGCAGAACGAACTCGATCTAAGCGACGCGAAAGAACTGGTCAAAAACGGCGTACTTGCGGTCTGTGAGGGGGCCAATATGCCGACCACGCCCGACGCAACGGAATTCCTCAAAGAGCAGGGCGTGAAGTTCCTGCCCGCAAAAGCGGCGAACGCCGGCGGCGTTGCGACCTCGGCGCTGGAGATGTCGCAGGACAGCGAGCGGCGCTACTGGACCTTTGAAAAGGTAGACAAAGAACTCAAAAAGATCATGGTCAATCTGTTTGACAATATCAACGATGCTGCCAAACGTTACGATATGGAGGGCGACTACGTCGCGGGCGCCAACATTGCCGGTTTTGAAAAGGTTGCCGACGCTATGATGGCGCAGGGCGTTGTATAACAAACTTTGTATAAACTATTTTCTTGAAAGAAGGGACCGGCCGTTCCCGACCTACGGCGACCTGCTGTTTGACACGCATTGAAAGGAGGAACCCCGATGGAGGACCGTGAAAACCGCGACGTTCTGCCTATCGACTTCAAGAATCTGACGCCCGAAATGAATCTGAAACCGACGTGCGACGAGAACAAAACCGAAAACGGTCCGCCGCTGCCGTCTTTACCCGACACCACCTGTTGGGATTGAGAGGAGTTCTTATGTGTTCAATTATCGGCTACTGCGGCCCCTGCGACGACCCGTCGGCGCGCGTCCTCTCTAACTACGGCGCAAGCGGAGAATAAAGAAAAGAAAGTGACAACGTTGACAGACAAAATTCTGGTTCTTGATTTCGGCGGTCAATACGACCGTCTGATCGCCCGCCGCGTGCGCGAGCAGCACGTTTTCAGCGAGGTCAAGCCCTATGACGCCGTCACGGCCCGGGAAATCGCCGACGGCGGTTACAGCGGTGTTATCTTCACCGGCGGGCCGAACAGCGTTACCGAAGAAGGCGCGCCGCGCTGTGAACGCGCCGTACTGGAAACGGGCGTGCCCGTGCTGGGTATTTGCTACGGCCACCAACTGATGACGTACCTGCTCGGCGGCAGAATCGGCAAAGCGGCCGAGGCAGGCGAATACGGCAAAGTGGAATTATTTTCGGTCGGCGGGGGCCTGTTTGCCGGCGTGCCCGCGAAAAGCGACTGCTGGATGAGCCACTTCGATTCCGTGACCGCTGTTCCCGAAGGGTTTACCGCTATCGCCCGAACGGCGGCCTGCCCCTGCGCGGCGATGGCCGACGAAAAGCACAAACTCTACGGCGTTCAGTTCCATCCGGAAGTCACGCACACCGCCTTCGGAAAACAAATTCTGCACAATTTTCTGTTTAATGTTTGCGGTTGTAAAGGCGACTGGAACAGCGGCGACTTTATCGCCGCGGCGGTCGACGAGTGCCGCGAAAAAATCGGCGACGGGCGCGTTCTGTGCGCGCTTTCGGGAGGGGTGGACTCCTCCGTTGCGGCGGCGCTGCTGCACCGCGCCGTCGGCGAGCGGCTGGTGTGCGTGTTCGTCGATCACGGCTTGCTGCGCAAGAACGAGGCCGAAACCGTCGAAAAGACCTTCCGTCCCCTGCTGGGCGACAACTTTATCCGCGTGGACGCGGCCGACCGTTTTCTGAAACGGCTGGCCGGTGTGACCGAGCCCGAGAACAAACGCAAGGCCATCGGCGAAGAGTTTATACGCACCTTTGAGGACGTCAGCCGCACCGTCGGCACCGTCAACTACCTCGCGCAGGGTACGATATACCCGGACGTGATCGAAAGCGGCAAAGGAGACGCCGCCACTATCAAGAGCCATCACAACGTCGGCGGTCTGCCGTCGGTGATGGCCTTTGACGGTATTGTCGAGCCACTTCGCCTTCTCTTCAAAGACGAGGTCCGCGCGGCGGGCCGCGCACTGGGTCTGCCGAAAGAACTGGTCGAGCGGCAGCCCTTCCCCGGCCCGGGTCTTGCGATCCGCATTCTCGGTGAAGTGACAGCCGAAAAACTTGATATCCTGCGCGAAGCGGACGCCATCTTTCGCGAGGAACTGGAAACAGCCGCTCTCGGCTCGCGAACGGCACAGTATTTTGCCGTACTGACCGACAGCCGTTCGGTCGGGGTCAAAGGGGATGCCCGCAGTTACGGTCGCACCGTGGTACTGCGTGCCGTCACAACCGACGACTTTATGACTGCCGACTGGGCCCGCCTTCCCTACGAGGTGCTGGAACGGGCGAGCAGCCGCATTACCGACGCCCTCCCCGAGATCACACGCGTGGTCTATGACATCACAAGCAAGCCGCCCGCGACGGTCGAGTGGGAATAAACGAACGGCAAACACATCCGTGAATGAACGATAGGAGGCAACCCATGTCAAAGTATATTTTCGTCACCGGCGGCGTGGTTTCCGGTCTCGGCAAAGGCATTACCGCTGCTTCGCTCGGGCGTCTTCTCAAGGCGCGCGGGCTGCGCGTGGCCGCGCAAAAACTTGACCCCTACATCAACGTGGATCCCGGCACGATGAGCCCATACCAGCACGGCGAGGTGTACGTCACGGAGGACGGCGCCGAGACAGATCTGGACCTGGGCCATTACGAGCGGTTTATTGACGAAGATCTGAACCGCTTTTCTAACCTCACCACCGGCAAAGTCTATTGGAACGTTCTGAACAAGGAACGCCGCGGTGAGTATCTCGGTTCGACCGTGCAGGTCATTCCACACATTACCGATGAGATCAAAAAATTTATCTACCGCGTCGGAAAACAGACGGGCGCCGACGTCGTCATTACCGAAATCGGCGGCACCATCGGCGATATTGAAAGCCAGCCGTTTTTGGAGGCCGCGCGGCAGATCTCTTTGGAGATTGACGAACAGGACAGTCTGTTTATCCACGTCACGCTGGTGCCGTACCTGCAGGGTTCGTGCGAACACAAATCCAAACCGACCCAGCATTCGGTCAAAGAACTGCAGGGCATGGGCGTAAAACCCGATATCATCGTGCTGCGTTGCAACGAACCGCTGGAGGATTCCATCTTTCAAAAAATCTCGCTGTTTTGCAACGTGAAACCCGACTGCGTGATCGAGAACCGCACCCTGCCGGTTCTGTACGAAGCGCCGCTGATGCTCGAGGAGCACAATTTCAGCGGCGTGGTATGCCGGGAACTGGGTCTTGCGACGCAGGAGCCGGACCTTGCGGAATGGCGCGAGATGGTGGACAAGATCAAAGCGCGCACCAAGCACGTGCAGATCGGACTTGTGGGCAAGTACGTCGCCCTGCACGACGCGTACCTTTCCGTCGCCGAGGCCCTCCGCCACGCCGGTTACCGCTACAACACGCACATTGACATTCACTGGATCGATTCCGAAAAACTCACCCCCGACACGCTCGACGAAACGCTCGGCGGGTTGGACGGCATTCTCGTCCCGGGCGGCTTCGGCAGCCGCGGCATTGAGGGCATGATCATGGCGGCGCAGTATGCGCGCGAACACGACCTGCCGTACTTCGGCATTTGTCTGGGGATGCAGGTGCAGGTCATTGAGTTCGCCCGCCACGTCGCGGGGATAGCGGACGCGAACAGCGGCGAATTTGACGAACACTGCAGGCACAAAGTCATTGACTTTATGCCCGGGCAGAGCGACGCCATCGACAAAGGCGGCACGCTGCGGTTGGGCGCCTATCCGTGCGACGTGCAGCCCGGCACCGTGCTGGAACGCTGCTATGGCAAGAGCAGTATCAGCGAACGCCATCGCCACCGTTACGAATTCAACAACGATTACCGCGCCGCCCTGACGGACGCCGGCCTTGTTATCGGCGGTCTGTCGCCCGACGGCCGACTGGTGGAAACGGTGGAGCTAAGCGACCGCCCGTTCTTCGTCGGCGTACAGTATCACCCCGAGTTCAAGAGCCGTCCGAACCGTCCGCATCCGCTGTTCGCGGGATTTATCGGCGCGGCCGTCAATCACAGCGAGTTATAACCGCTTCGTTCAAAAAAAACGACGTCAGATGCATACGACGCCCCTCACTGCGAATACTATGCCGTGAGGGGTGTGTTTGTATGAACGCTTCAATCAACGGCAAAAAACTCTTGAAAAATCTGGCAATCCCGCTTGTGGGTGGGACCGTGGCAGGATTGCTGACGAAAAACGGCGTACAGATTTTTAACGAAACTGCCAAAAAGCCCGCCTTTATGCCGCCGGGCTGGCTATTCCCCGTTGCGTGGACGGTTTTGTACGCGCTGATGGGCGTCGCCGCCTATCAAATCGACGACGCGCCCGGCACGCCGGAGCAAAAGCGCGCGCTGCTGATCTATTACGTGCAGTTGGCGATGAACCTGCTGTGGAGTTTTCTCTTCTTCGGCGGCCGCTTCTATTTAGCGGCGCTCGTGTGGCTGATCGCCCTGCTGGCGCTGATCGTTGCGACCATCGTCAAGTTTTGGAAAATCAAACCGAAGAGCGGCGCCCTGCTGCTCCCCTACGCGGCGTGGGTGACTTTCGCGGGCGTATTGAACGCGGCGGTGTGGATGCTCAACCGATAAAAAACGACCTCTGTATTTTAATGAACAAGTCCAGTAAAAACGGACAATAGAAAAAAGAGACCTCCTATGATACAATGGTAAAAAGTATCATAGGAGGAATTTTTATGCCAAGAAGCTATCGACATATCAGCGACTATACAGAAGAAATAATACGATTGAAGGAAGAAGGATTTACGGGAAGAGAGATTTGTGAGAAATTTGGATTTACAGAGAAACAGTATAAGGATTTCATCACAAGATACAACAGAAAACAGGAAAAGATAGCAGCTGGAATAGCAATAAAGAAGAAAGGACGCCCGCCGAAGGATTATCAAGTAAGCAAAGAAGACAAGGTTGCACAGCTTCGCTACATCATCGACCGAAAAGACGCAAAGATCAAAACG
>CADBON010000039.1 GCA_902796315.1 Oscillospiraceae bacterium
ATCTTTTCGACCTGGCTGAGCGCGATATCGCGGATGGAAGCGAAACTGTCGTTGATGTCGCCCGTGGAGCGGTACATATGAATGCCCGCCGAACGCGCCCATTTTTCGACCTCCACGTCGCCCCAGTTGCACGCCGAGAACAGGATCTCGCGGCCGCAGGCCTTAAGAGCATTGCTCATGCGGCGGTACAGCAGGACCTGGTCAGCCGTGCGCGGACGGTAGCAGTTGTCGTATTTGAGAAAATCCACGCCGTACTCGGCGAAGGTCTGGGCCTCGAGAAACTCGTGATCAAAACTGGCGGGATAGCGGGCACAGGTCATAACGCCGTCGCAGGAATACATGCCGAATTTCAGGCCCTTGGAGTGGACGTAATCGCTGACGGCCTTCATGCCGTTGGGGAATTTGGTCTCGTCGGGAACGATCTTGCCGGTCACGGGGTCGCGTTCGCGCTTGCTCCAGCAATCGTCGATGACCAGGTACTCGTACCCGGCGTCGCGCAGGCCGAGTTCCACCATCTTGTCGGCGGTCTCGCGGATGACCTGCTCGTTGATGTCTTCACCGAAGGTGTTCCAGGTGTTGAAGCCCATGGGCGGGGTTTTTGCCAACATAACAATTCCTCACTTTCGTGTTTCCCAAAGTGACTATAGTATAACACACGGCACCCGTAATTGCAACGAAATCTTGCGCCGCCGTCTCTTGACAACGACGGCCCCGCGGAGTATGATGAAAACAGAAATAACCAGCGAGGTGCGGTATGAAATACGTCTTGATCGGCTGCGGACGGGTTGCGCCGAGCCACGTCAAAGCGGCGCTTGCCAACGGTTTGTCGGTGGCGGCGCTGTGCGATCTCGATCCCGAAAAAGCGCGGGCGCTCGCCCGCCGGTTCGACATTACGCCGGCCGTTTACACCGATTATCGCGAAATGCTGCGGGCCGAAAAACCCGACTTCGCCGCCATTGCGACCGTCAGCGGCACCCACGCCGAGATCGCCGTCGACTGCGCGAACGCCGGGGTCAACTTTTTGGTCGAAAAGCCGCTGGCGATGAGCGTGGAGGACGCCGACCGCGTTCTTTCCGCCGCCGAAACCAACGGCGTGACGGGCGGCGTGTGCCACCAGAACCGCTTCAACGAGGCGGTCCAGGCGCTGAAGAACGCCGTCGACCACGGTCGTTTCGGGCGGCTGTCGCACGGGGCCGTCTGCGTGCGCTGGCACCGCGGGCCCGACTACTACGCCCAGGACGCGTGGCGCGGCAAGTGGGCGACCGACGGCGGCACGCTGATGAACCAGTGCATTCACGGCATCGACCTGCTGCTCTGGCTGATGGGCGGCGATGCGGAAACGGTCTACGGCGCAACGCGCAACTTGCAGCACCCGACCATCGAGGGGGAGGACGTCGGCACGGCGGTGCTGACCTTCGCTTCGGGCGCGGTCGCGACGGTGGAGGGCAGTGTCAATCTGCCCGCCGATTTTGAAGAGACGCTCTGTCTGTTCGGTGAAAACGGCGCCGTGCGTTTGGGCGGCATGTGCGTGAACGAGGTGGTCGACTGGTACTTCACCGACGGCGAGGCCGCGGACGCCGACCGGCGCGCCGTGCGCGAGCAGGTGGGCAGCGTGTACGGCAACGGCCACACCAGTCTGTACCTCGACTTTCTGAACGCCCTCGCGGAGCACCGCGCTCCCTACGTCACGCTGGAAGCGGGCAAGCGCGCCGTTGAGATCGTACTGGCGATCTACAAAAGCCAAAAGACCGGCCTGCCCGTCACCCTGCCGCTGACCGGCTTCGGTTCGGCGGATATGGCGGACGTGTCCGTCAAGCGGTGAGGCGAAAACGCCCGCTCAAGCCCTTATATAAATACGTATATCAAAAAACAAGGGGTACCCGTCATAAAGAAGTTTTACAGACTGAAAGTAAAATGATTATCTTTCGGTCTGTTTTTCTGTAACTCTTGTCACGAATCACGCAATGGCACTTTTGACATCTTATATCAAAAGTACGTTGTTCCTATAGAATGAAGCCATTATATTTATTGAAATATTAGCGCCTATGTGGTATAATATAGGTGTACTAATTGAAAGGAGAAAGCGTATGAGTGAGATAGATAAAATTGTAAATGAAGTGAACGGCTCAATGGCGATTGAGGGAATGCCGCTTACCGATGCTGACAAGGAACGCATCCGCATTTCC
>CADBON010000040.1 GCA_902796315.1 Oscillospiraceae bacterium
CAAAATTACAGGAATAGGCTCTGAATAATGACAATCAAAATCCGTTGACTGAAAACGCCTTCCTTCCGTTATTTCTATAGGAAACAGTGAAAAGAAGTTTTCCGATACCTGAATTGCTTCCGTTGCCGTTATGTTTTCCCCATTAATGACATATTTTGATTCCGTCTCAAATTCTGTACCGTAGTTTACAATACATGTCTCAGGTATCTCGCTGTTTATGACTTCCACAAAGTTGTTGCAATAGGCATAGAATTCAAACTCAGAACTTTCTGCCAACCGATTTCTGAACTCAAGAAGACTATTAAAAAGACTTCCATCATCATTCATATATTCATCATACTGCTCCTCAGTAAGGTGTTCTGAAAGCTCGTAGATATCATTATATACACTCTTGTTTGTATCAACGGTACTATTCTCCGCTTTATCTATTTCTGATCTTGCACATCCAAAAAGCAGGCTCATCATTGCCATAATAGAAAGAAGAAGAATGATTGACGTTAGACGTTTTTTCTTTATCGTATTCATATCCTTGCAAATCCCCATGTCTTCTTCATTTGGACACCAATCCGAGAATAACAACCCCTTTTTGACAGCAAACCGATAGTCTCAACCTCTCAAAAAGGCCCAAATGACAGTAAACCGATAGTCTCAACAACCGATTTTTGCCCTTGACATAGAAACGAGAGTTACAGCAGCGGATTTTCTCATTTTTGCCCTCTCGCTCTGCGGAAACTTATCCACGCTCCCATTGGTGGATGAAACCCGCAAATACCCTGATTTCAAGCCATTTTCCCGCTATCGTCCTCAGTTTCTTGACAGCAGAACGACTGTCTCGACATGTCCCGTTCTTGGGAACATATCCACCGGCGCGGCCTTCTGTGCCGTATAGCCGAGGGCGGAGAAGCGGGCGCAGTCGCGGGCGAGGGTGGCGGGGTCGCAGCTGATATAGACCACGCGCTCCGGGGCAATCTGCGCGACGGTATGCAGCAGTTCTTCGGCGCAGCCCTTGCGGGGCGGGTCCAGCAGCACGACGCGCGGCGTGACGCCGCGGGCTTTGAGCGTTGCGGCGGCCTCGGCGGCGTCGGCGCAGAGGAATTCGGCGTTCGTGACGCCGTTGCGTGCGGCGTTGCGTTTGGCGTCCTCCACGGCGTCGGGTACGATCTCGACCCCGATCAGCGAGCGGACGCAGCGCGCCATCGAAAGGCCGACGGTGCCCGTGCCGCAGTACAGGTCGAGCAGGTCGTCCTCCGCGTGCAGGTCGGCATATTCGGCGGCCTTGCGGTACAGCAGTTCGGCGCCGTCGCGGTTGACCTGGTAGAACGAGGCGGGCGACAGGCGCAGGCGCAAACCGCAGAGTTCGTCGGCGATGGTGCCGTCGCCGACCAGAGCGACCGTTTTGCGACCGAGCACGACGTTGGTGTCGGCGGTGTTGACGTTGTAGCAGAGCGTCGCAAAGCCGGGTACGGTTTTCAAACGCTCGATCAGCGCGTCGGCGGCGGGCAGGGCGTTGCCGTTCAGCACGGGGCAGACGGCGATCTCGCCGGTCGCAAAACCCTTGCGCAAATACAGGTGCCGCAGCAATCCTTCGCCGGTCGTTTCGTCATAGGCGGTCACGCGCTCGCTTTGCGCCCAGTCGCGGAACAGGGCGACGATGGCGGCAAATTCCTCGGGCTGCAGCAGGCAGTCCTGCGCGCCGATCACGCGGTGCGTGCGGCGGGCGTAAAACCCGACGGTCAGTTCGCCGTTCACGCTGCGGACGGGGTACTCGGCCTTGTTGCGATAACGCGCGACGCGGGGAGAGGGGCAGATCGGCTCAAACGCGGGCGTCAGACCGCCGATGCGGGCGAACGCGTCGCGGACGGTCTGCTCTTTTTGCCGCAGCTCCGCCTCATAGGAAACGTGGCCGAAGACGCAGCCGCCGCAGCGGTCAAACACGGGGCAGGCGGGCGTCACGCGGTCGGGCGAGGGGGTGAGTACGCGCACGGTCTTGGCGACGGCGTAGGTCTTTTTCGCCTTGATGACGTGCGCCAGCACCACGTCGCCGGCCGCGGCGTTCTCGACGAAGACGGTCTCGCCGTCTTTGCGCCCGACGCCGCTTCCCTCGGCGGTGAAGCCCGTGACCGTCAGTTCAAATTCATCGTTCTTTTGCAGCATCTTTCAGCACCCGCAGGCAGGATTTATACTCGTCGTACGTCATCAGTATATTGACGGCCTCTAAAAGGCCGTTGGCGGTCATACGCGCGGGCAGGCCGTTCTGCCGCAGAAAGCGCGCGCGCAGGGCGGCGCTGTCGGCGCTGCCCGAAAGCCCGTCCTCGTAAAAATCGGTTTTGGTGACGGGGCGTCGCGCGGCGGCGTCCGTCTCTTCACAGTCGACGCCCGCTTTTTGCAGGGCCTCGGTCAGTACGGCGGCGGGAACGCCCTCCACGCCGAGTTTGCCCTCTTTCGAAGGCTTGGCCTTGCGCTTTTCTTTGCCGAAAATGTCGGGGGTATAGGCGTGAACGATCTGCTCGGGCGGGACGATGCCCTTCAGAAAATTGCGGATGGTAAACCCCGCGCCGTCGCTGTCGGTCAGCACCAGCAGGCCGCGCTTTTCGGCAAGGCGGCGCAGCAGGCGCTGCTTTTCGGCGTTGTTAAAGATGCCGAAACCGTCGGTCTCGATAATGACGGCGTCCAGCACCGATTGCAGTTTGATTTTGTCGTAGCGGCCTTCGACCACCACGACGCGGTCGGTTTTGATCATAAGCTCAGCAACTTGGCGACAAGTTCCTCCAGTATCATTTGTTTGTCTTCGCCGGTGGATTTCAGCCGCCTGTCGGCGTCCGCCAGAAACCGCAGCGCTTTTTTCAGCCGGGTCAGATCGTAACGCGCGCCGTCGCGTTCGGCGTTGCGCAGAATGAAGTCGCGCCCCTTGTAGGCAGCGGGGAAAGCCTCGGCTACGGCGGCAAGCCGCACGCCCTTTTCTTTGGCGGCCTTGACGCGGTACATATCCACAAACGCCTTGCTCAGCGTGGCGGAGATCACGATCGGCTCTTCGCGCAGGCGGAACAGGTTGGCGAGGTTTTCGAACGCGGCGTCGGCGTTTTGCGCCGCGATCTGCCGCGAGAGTTGAAAGATCTTTGCTTCGGCGGTGACGGTCACCACCTCATCGATGACCGCGCGCGTGATCTCGCCGCTGCCGACGTAGGCGCAGACCTTTTCGAGTTCGCTGCGCAGCAGCGAGAGGTCGGTGCCGGCCGTGTCGACGAAATAGGCGGCGTTGGCGGCGGAGAGCGTGCAGCCGCGTTTGGCGGCGCCGCCGGTGAGCATACGTGCCAGCGCCTGGGGCGTGCGTTCGTCGAGTTTTGCGCTGACGCCGTGCTTGGCGATCAGGTCGATCGTTTTTTTCCAGCGGGCGGCCTTCTCGTCCACGTCGACGGTGTCCATCCAGAAGACGAGGACCGCCTCGTCGGAGACCGCCTCCAGCACGGCGGTCAATTCGTCGCTGACCTTGCCGCGTTCGCCCACGAAGGTGTGCAGCGGAAAATCCTTGACAAGGGTGCAGGTGCGGCCGCCCATCATCGGCAGGGTGGAAACGCAGTCGTACACCGCGTCGATGCCACTCTCGCCGCCGTCGAGGCGGTTGAGGTTGAAATCGGCATCCTCGGCCGGAACGGCGAGCGAGCAGATCTTTTGCGCGTAGTGCTGCTTGAGATAACCCTCGCTGCCGTACAGCAGGTAAACGGGGGCAAGCGCGCCGCCTTTCAGTGCGTTGTTCAGTTCGGTTTCGGTGAGTACGGACATGGGTTCCTCCTCAAAAATACACGGTGACCGCGCCGTCCTCCGCCGTGACGGAAAAGCGGTCGAACTGCCCGGCGGCGGCCGCTGTTTCGGCGGAAAGTGCGGTTTCGGCTCCGCCGCTGACGATGCCGCGCGGACGGGCGCCGGAAACGGGTACGGGCGTCCCCGCAAAGACGATCACGTCGGCGGGGCCGCAGATGCTTTCGATGAGATCCATAGAGTTATCATTACTGTAGGAGATAACAATAACCCTATTATGATTTCTTATTATAACACACTTGGTACGGTAGGTGTCAACGGTTTCGAGCGAGATATTTTTGCCGAATGCAAATTCGCCGTTTCCGACGATCCGCCCGTGCAGTTCGGACCCCTGCGCGGCAAAACTCCGCCCGAGCAAAACCTCCTCGGCGGGGCAGGTCGCGATCAGCCGCCCCAGCCCCCACGCACTGCCTTCCTCGGGGGCGATCAGGTATTGCAGACGGTCGCTTCCCGCCCGGGGCAGGGCTTCGCTCAGACCGTCACGCGCGGGCAGATTGCCGTCGGTGATCACGGCGAGACGGCGGCCGGATCGCAGGGTGATAAAGTACCCGTCGCCGACGGGGTAGACCGTCAGTCGGTTGCCCGGGCCGAAGGGGAACAGCGGCACCAGGAGCGAGACCGCCAGCACGCACGCCGCGGCGGCGTTCAGCGGACGGCGGCCGGGTTTGCCGCGCTTTTTCAGCAACAGACCGCCGAGGATCAGCAGACAGAACAGGCAGAATCCCGCAAAGAACACGGGTTTGTGCACGCTGATCGAGGCGAAGGGGATCTGCGCCAGCGCCGCCGTCACGACCCGCACCGCCCGCAGCAGCGCGCCCGCCGCGCGGAATACGGCGATCACCGCGCTTTGCAGCGCGTAACCCGGCAGGGGAGAGAGCACGGCGCCCAGCAGCGAGACGAGCATCGCGACGAACGCGAGTTCCACGGTCAACACGTTGGCGAGGGGCGCAATCAGACTGAACACGCCGAAAAAGTACACCGACACCGGCAGGGAAAAGATCGCCGCAAAGACGCTGACGGCCAGCGTCGTCAGCAGGTACATACACAGACGGCGCAGGGGCTTGCACGCCACGGCGGCGGTTTTGGCTGTCAGCGCTTTTTCCGTCTTTTGCGAACAGACGACGCCGAGCGTGGCGGTCGCCGAAAGCAGAAAACCCGGCGCCACGGCGCAATAGGGGCAGACCAGCACGATGCAGAACGCCGCAAAGCCGAGCGAGTTGAGCGAATCGCTCTGCCGCCGCAGATTCGGCGCGGCGAGGGTCAAGAACGTCATCAGCGACGCGCGCAGGACCGAGGGTGTGAACGAGGAGAGCGCGCAGAAAAAGACGAGAAAGCCCGTGCAGACCCAAAAGCGGACGCGTGCGGGCGCGCGCAGCATCGTCAGCAGGGCCAGCAGCAGACCGCACCACAGCGAGGTATGCAGTCCCGAGACCGCCAGCAGGTGGGCGGTGCCGCAGGCACGGAAGTCGTCATAAACGGTGTCCGCAAGGCCCGATTTGTCGCCGAACAGCATACCGCGCGCAAGTCCCGCTTCATCGACGGGCAGGTATTTGTCAAAGCGTTCCGAAACCGCGTGGCGCAGGCGTACGGCGTAGTAGAGCGGCGTGCGCTCGCTCTGCCACAGCACGTTCGCTTCGTCTGCTTCGCCGGTCAAGAAGATCCCTCGGGCCGCGGTTGTCGCATCCGGCCGTTTGCCGTTTCGCGGAACCGTCAGCGTGACCGCATGGAACGAACAGCAGTCGTACAGCTCGGGACGTTCGCCGTCGATCGTGATCTCGGCCTTGACGTTGGTCTTGCGTCCGTCGACGGTCGCGAGTTTTACGGTCAGCACGGTCTCGCCGCCGTAGCCGGGGCGGAAATCGACCACCGTGCCGCTGACGTCCGCCGTCACGCCGTCCAGCGCCTCGGCGGGCGCGACGCGTACCGCGGTAAAAATGACGAAGGCCGCCACCGCCGCCAGCAGGGCGGCCGCGACGGTCGGCAGGGCGATGAGCCGGCGGCGTTTCAGCGGAAAAACGTACAGAAAAACAGCCGACGCCGCCGCGAGAACAAGCACGACGGCCGCCGCCTTGCCGAAGGTGACAAGAAGAGCGGCGGCCAGCGTTACGACTGTTCCGCAGAGGAGCATCGGCCGTTTCATAGTCGTTTGGTCCGGTCAACCGGCGGGCCAGGTAAATTCGCGCCCCGCCAGCAGGTGAAAGTGCAGGTGTTTTACGCTCTGTCCCGCAGAATCGCCGCAGTTGGAGACGACGCGGAACCCGTCTTTCAAATCGAGGTCCTTGGCGAGTTTGGCGATGACCTCGGCGATGTGCGCCACGACGGCGCTGTTGCTTGCGTCGATCTCGGCAAGCGAGCGGACGTGCTGTTTCGGAATGACCAGCAGGTGCGTCGGCGCCTGGGGGTCAAGGTCTTTGAAGGCGAGAACGGTGTCGTCCTCATAGACCTTGGCGGAGGGGATATCCCCGTTCACGATTTTGCAGAATACGCAGTCTTCCATAACGATCCTCCTTACAGGGCTTTTGCGAGAATGTCTTTCGCCGCGGCGAGCGCCTCGGCCAGTTTGGCGGGATCCTTGCCGCCCGCCATGGCGCTGTCGGGCTTGCCGCCGCCGCTGCCGCCCGTGACGGCCGCGATCTCGCGCACCAGGTTGCCCGCGTGGGCGCCCTTGGCGATGGCCGCGGGACTGCAGTAGCAGCCGAACGAGCACGAGCCCTTGGCTTTGTTGGTGCCGCCGAACACGGCCACGATGCCGTCGCCCTGTTCGCGGGCGTTGTCAAGCATGGAGCGGATGGCGGCGCCGTCCGCTTCGCCGAGGTCGGCCGCGACCAGGCGCAGACCGCCGACGTCCACGGCGTTGTCGAACAGACTGCCGGCTTTTGCGGCGGCCATCTCGGCGCGCAGGGCGTCGAGTTCTTTGTCTTTGGCTTTGAGTTCTTTTGCCAGCGCGGCGGCCTTGGCGGGCACGTCCGCAACGCCGGGCGCTTTGAGCGCTTCGGCAGCGTCGACCAGCAGTTTTTCACGGCTGTCAAGATAGTCGGCCACGCCGAAACCGGTCACGCCTTCAATGCGGCGTACGCCCGCGGCGACCGAACTCTCGCTCACAATGCGGAACAGACCCAGCGCGCCCGTGTTGGCGGCGTGGGTGCCGCCGCAGAATTCCACGGAGAAATCATCGACGCTGACCACGCGGACCAGATCGCCGTATTTCTCACCGAACAGCGCCATCGCACCGCGCTTTTTGGCTTCTTCAATGGGCAGGACCTCGGTCACGACCGGCGCGCAGGACAGAATGACCTCGTTGACGCGGCGCTCGATCGCGGCCAGTTCTTCGCCCGTCAGCGCGGCGAAGTGCGAAAAGTCGAAACGCACGGCCTTGTCGTTGACCAGCTGGCCCGCCTGCTCGACGTGGGTGCCGAGTTTTTCGCGCAGCGCCGCCTGCAGCAGATGCGCCGCGGTGTGGTTGCGGCGGATGGCCTCGCGGCGGTCTTTGTCGACCGCGGCGTGCAGTACGGTGCCCGTTGTCAGTTCGCCGCTCGCCACCGTGCCGTGATGCAGGACGGTGCCGTCGTGCGTTTTGGTGGTGTCGGTCACGGTGAACACACAGCCGTCGGCGGTGAGGGTGCCGGTATCGCCGACCTGACCGCCGCTCTCGGCGTAGAAGGGGGTGGTCTTAAGAACCACCGCGCCGGTCTGACCCTCGGAGAGGGCGCCGACCTTTTCACCCGCGGCGGCAAGGCAGAGCACTTCGCTGTCGGCGGTGAGGGTATCATACCCCACGAATTCGGTCGCGCCGCACTCTTTGAACGAGAGCGAAGCGTCGTTCCACGCCTCGGCGCCGGCGTCCTTACGGGCGGCGCGGGCGGTCGCCCGGGCCTGCTGCAGCCGTTCGTCAAAGCGCGCCTCGTCCACGGTCATGCCGTGTTCTTCCAAAATCTCTTTCGTCAGATCGATCGGGAACCCGTAGGTGTCCTGCAATTTGAACGCATCGTCGCCGCCGAGCACTTTGCCGTCGCTTGCGGCGATCATTTCGTCCAGCAGCGTAAGGCCGCTGTCGATGGTTTTGGCGAAACTCTCCTCCTCCATCGCGATGACCTTGACGATATAGTCGCGCTTTTCACGCAGGATGGGATAGGCGTTCTCGTTTTCGTGGATGACGGTGTCGGCGACCTCCGCCAGGAAGGGACGGTCGATGCCCAGCAGACGGCCGTGCCGCGCGGCGCGGCGGAGCAGACGGCGCAGCACGTAGCCGCGGCCCACGTTCGAGGGCAGTACGCCGTCGCCGATCATAAACGTGGTGGAGCGCACGTGGTCGGTGATCACGCGAAGCGATACGTCGGCCTTTTCGTTGTCGTGATAGGTGACGCCCGCGATGCGCATCACGTGCTTCATGATATTCTGCACGGTGTCGACCTCAAACAGATTGTCGACGCCCTGGCAGATGCACGCCAAACGCTCCAGACCCATGCCCGTGTCGATGTTCGGCTTGGGCAGGCGGGTGTAATTGTTGTTGCCGTCGTTTTCAAACTGGGTGAACACAAGGTTCCAGAACTCCACGTACCGGTCGCAGTCGCAGCCGACGTGGCAGTCGGGCTTGCCGCAGCCGTATTCCGGACCGCGGTCGTAATAAATCTCGGAGCAGGGACCGCAGGGGCCCTGGCCGTGCTCCCAAAAGTTGTCTTCCTTGCCCAGGCGCACCATATGGTCGGGCTTGACGCCGACGACCTTGGTCCAGATGTCATACGCTTCGTCGTCGTCGAGATAGACCGAACAATAGAGTTTGTCGGGGTCCATTTTCATGACCTCGGTGCAGAATTCCCACGCCCAGGGGATGACCTCTTTTTTGAAATAATCGCCGAAACTGAAGTTGCCCAGCATTTCAAAATAGGTGCCGTGGCGCGCCGTGTGACCCACGCGCTCGATGTCGGGCGTGCGAATGCACTTCTGACAGGTGGTGACGCGTCTGCGCGGCGGCGTCAGTTCGCCGGTGAACCACTTTTTCATCGGCGCCATGCCGGCGTTGATCAGCAGCAAGCTGTGGTCGTTCTGCGGCACGAGCGAAAAACTCGGCAGGCGCAGGTGACCCTTGCTCTCAAAAAACGCCAGGTACTTTTCCCGCAATTCGTTTAATCCGGTCCATTCCATATCGTTTCTACACATCCTTGCATAAAATTGACAACTTAAAAAGCGCCCTTTGCGCTGTCGGGACGGCCGAAGCCGCGGTACCACCCGACTTGTGCAAAAAGCACCTCTCCTGCGACAGTTAACGCCTGTCAACGCGCCGTTTCCGGCGGGGCTCGACGGGCGGCAGATCCCGCGCGATAAAGAACTTACAGCAGCCGTTCTCTCTCTGCGTACCGCGGTGGGGAAGGAACCCGTGTCATCACCGATACCATTTGAAATATTACCAATATTATATCGCAAAAATTGGCTATGTCAACCAAAAATCGCGGATTTGAGCATAAGTTTTTTCGCCGTCGTTGAAAAACGGTTGTTGCGGTGTTATAATAAATCATCTTTTAATGGAAATAGGGAGCGATTTTTATGAAAAAAGCGCTTGCTCTTTTGTTGAGCGTCGTTCTGGTGCTGTCCGCTCTCGGCGTGGCGGCCTATGCTGCCGTGCCCGTGACCGCCGACAACGATTACCCCATCGTGTACGTGCCCGGTTACAGCGGTTCCGAACTGGATCTGGTGCAGTCCGACGGGTCAAAAGTGCGCGTCTGGCACCCCGATTTTATGGAGGAGATCAAGCGGCGCATCCTCAACAAATTGGCCGAGGCGTGCTGCAACATCATCACCACCATCAACGGCGACCCGCAAAAACTTGCCGATGAGGTCGGCGCCGAGATGGTCGACCTGTTGGGCGTGCTGTCGTGCGACGCGAACGGCGAAAGCATCAACAATATCGTCATCGAGACCCCCGGCGTGAACGAGCGCTGCATGAAATATTTGCAGGATCACGATATGGATCTGCCCGAGGGCAACCTCTTCGTTGAACTCGCCGAGAGTATCGGCGCCGAAAACATCTTCTTCCTGCAGGAGGATTGGCGGATGAGCGCCATCGAGTGCGCCGCCCAGCTGGATGCCTTTATTCAGGACGTCAAGGCCGTTACCGGCAAAGACAAGGTCAATCTGATCGCGGTTTCGCACGGCGGCCAGGTCAGCGCCGTCTATCTCTCGCTTTACGGCTATAAGCAGGACGTTTACAACGCCGTGCTGACGGTGCCCGCCGCCGGCGGCGCCGCGCTTGCCTATGATATCATGAGCGGGAACGTACACCTTGACGAGTACACGCTGGTCTATTTCCTGCAGCACGGCTTTGTCAGCGAAAGCGATTATAAGTGGCTGATGCGCGGGCAGGAGCTCGGCTATCTGGATGAGATCCTGAACGCCCTCGTTCCCTATATCCGTGATGTTCTCGGCAATTTCCGCAGTATTTGGGATTTCATTCCCGCGCCGTATTACGACGAACTGAAAGCGCGCTTCCTCGACCCGGTCGAGAACGCCGGCATCATCGCGTACAGCGACCGCGTCCATTATGAGCTGATGCCCCATTATTACGACGCGTTCAAGCAGGATATGGACGCGTACGGCATGCACATCTGCACCATCGCGGGCTTCGGCCTTCCCAGCGTCAGCGGTTTGCAGGAAACGTCCGACGCCATCATTCTGACGGCCGATTCCACCGGCGCCACGGTCGCGCCGTTCGGTCAGCGCTTCGGCGACGGTTACGTCTGCCGCGGCACCCACTGCAGCGACCCGTCGCACAACCACCTGTC
>CADBON010000041.1 GCA_902796315.1 Oscillospiraceae bacterium
ACGGGCTTGCCGTCCGCCGCGGCCCGGGCCAGTTGGCCGTCGAGCCACGCCTGCTGTTCGGGGCCGATGGTGCCGTCGCACGCGCTGCTCTCGCTGCCCAAACACAGGAAGGTGTACCCGCCCACTTCGCGGGAAAACCACACCTTTTGCTCGGCCACGCCGGTCAGCAGGGCGGTGTAGTGCAGATAGAGTTTGACGGCCTCGTCGTAATTGTCGTCGAGCCGGTCGAGCGTGGTCGTCCACGTGTCGTGATTGCCGAGGGCGATAATGATCTCTTTGGCGGGGTGAAACCCGCGCGTTTTGCGGACGACGGTCGCCCATTCGGAGAGTTCGCCGTGGTCGGTGGTGTCGCCCGCCGAGACGAGAAAATCCAGCGGACGGGCGGCGTGCTCCAGATCGTAGAGCGCGTCGTACAGACGGCGGTTGCGATAGGGCTCGTCGCGCATATGGACGTCCGCCGCCAGCACGCCGAACAAGCGGACGTGAGCGGGATCTTTCGGCGCGATGGGGCCGTCAAAGCCCTTGAAAACAGGATAGGTCAGCAGCGAAGCCGCCTTTGCCAGCGGTTCCGCCGCTTGCCGGAAACGGAAATACGGATTGCCCATCTTTATTTCCCCTTTACAAACTCATAAAACGCGTCAAACAGACGGGTGGTGCGCTCGCCGCCCGCGGCGCCCAGACAGCCGTGCCACGCAAAGGCACAGCCGCGGCTGAACGCGAGCCCCTGCCCCAGCGCGCCGGTTTTGTACCAAACGCCGGTACTGCCGTGTTCGTCAAGGGCGTAGTGATTTTCGACCGCGCGTTTCGTCCACGCTTGCGAGAAAACGCGGATATCGCCGCAGACGCCCCCGTTGGCGTAGGCGTAACCGACCTTGGCGAGGTCGTCGGCACGGGCAAAAAAGCCGCCCCCGCCGATCATATACCCGCGCGGGCAGGTGACCGTCGCCCACTGACGGAAGCCGAGCGGCTTCAAAAGGTTGCGGTCCATAAAATCCTGGCACGGCTCCCCGGCCGCCGCCGAAATGATGCGCGACAGAAGATAGTAGCCCGCGTCGGAATAGCGGTAATGCTCATCCGGCTCGTACGGAAGATCGAGCGAAAAGACGTATCCCAAAAAATCGTCGCCGATCTTTTCGATATCGTCGTCCTCGTCCACGCCGAACGGCACGCTTTCGATGCCCATACGGTGACGCATGGCGTCATGCACGGTGACGGCGTTCCACCGCTCGCTCATGCCGGGCGGCAACTCGTCGGCGGAAAAGAACGATGTGACGGGCGCGTGCACGTCCAAAAGGCCGCGGTCGGCGAGAATGCCGACGCAGGTCGTGATCAGCAGTTTGGTCGTGGAGTGGCCGTTGTTGGCGTGGTTAGCGTCGGGATGGCGCCAGTAATAGATCGTATCATCCGCGATCAGCGCGGCGTCGTACATAGGACCGACGCCGCACTCGTATTGTACGGCGTCGAACAGGGCGGGGATCTTTTCGAGCGATTCGTTTTGCAGCATGGTCATACCTCTTTTTCTCCGGGATAATCCGCGACGTAATCGGCCGAACGGACCATATAGGTATCGACGTGCCAGGGGTCGTCTTCACGGATATCGACCACGCGGCCGCCGCGCAGGTCGTCGTCGCAGTAGTTGTCGTAACTCAACCCGGCGTCGTAGGCGAGCGTCACGTCCATATAGACGGCCTGCCAGTCGTTGATGTGGTCGTGCCCCGCGACGATCGTCTTGACGTCGCCGCGCTCCACGACCGCGCCGAAGAGACCGCCGTTGGAATTGCCCGTGCCGACCTGCTCGCGCATATTGCCGCGGTAGCGGGTCTGGGCGGGATTTTTGTAGGGGACGGTGTACTCGGGCAGGGGTTGGTGCATGACCATCAGCCCCGGCACCTTGCCGCCCTGCTCGCGTTCGAGTTCGCACGAGCGGTCCCAGTACCACCGGACCTGGTCGAAGCGGACCGTATCGTACCCGCTATGCGTGACGGGCGGGTCGGGCAGGTCATAGAACCACGGGTCGGACGGGAGGCCGTACTCTTTGACGAACTCGCCGAACCCGCTGTGACTGTCGAGCGCCCACACGGCGTAAACGATCTTGTCGCCGTGTTCGGCGTAAACGGGCAGCACGTAGTTGCCCGTGCCGTGGATCTCCGCCGGTCCCGCCTGCGACAGGCAGTGGGGGAACTCTTCATAGATCGGCTCCTGGTCGGCGTTCGACAGGCCGCCTTCGCGGTCGTGGTTGCCGAAGACGTGCGCCCACGGAATGCCGCGTTCTTCGACCGGGTCGACCTGGCGGTGCAGGCCGTCGCGCACAGCGTCGGCGCTGACGGCGGAACTCTTCCAGACCTGGTCGCCGAGGAAAAGCACAAGGTCGGGCTTGACGCCGTCGAGAATGGCCGCGATGTCACGGGCGACGCGACGGTCGCCGTCGGCGAGGACGTGCGTGTCCGACAGGCAGAAAATGCGGAATTTGCCGTTGTGAAAACGAAGCGGAACGGTGTTGCTCATAGAAAACTCCTCAATACTGTTTGATCGCGCCGAACGCTTTTTGCACCGCGTAGTACGACGGTTTCGGCTTGCCGTCGCAGGTCACCAGACCCCAGCGCGTTTCGGTCGGGCAGTCTTCCTGGCCGCAGACGTAGCAGCGGTCGGAGTCGGAATAGCAATAGACGATGGCGCCCGCCATATACGGCGTGCGGTAGAAGCGCGGGATGGCGGTCTCAAAAAACTTGGCCTGCCCCTCGGGGGTGTGCTCCATGCCGGGCACCTTGCAGAACCGCCCGAGTTCGCGGAAAATATGCTGGCGCATATCGCCCCGCAGCAGGAAGGTATAGCGCTCGTCGTCGGTATCGTAAAGCCGCAGGGTCTCCTCACGGATGCGCGGCGGCAGACGGTCGATGAACGTCTGCAGATGCGCGCGGGCGTCCTTTTCGCTTTTGACGCCGTAGCCGCGCAGGATGGCTTGCTTCTCGGCCCGGGTCTTGGGTTTGCCGGCGCTGATATAGCCGAACTCCTCAAGCAGCACGGGTTTGCCCGTCATCGCCCAGAGATAGCGCGCCAGTGCGTCGTACATCCACAAAAACCCCGGGTAGCCGAAAAAGCACCCTACGTACAGATCGAACCCGACGTAATCCATATATCGGTAGTACGGCCGCAGAAGCGCGTGCAGGTCGGCCTGCGGCCCGGCGCTGTTGTAACCGACGAGCAGATCGCCCTTGACGGCGGCGAGCGCCTGAAGCTGAACGCCGATGAAGCGCGCGGCCTCTTGCATGGTGAACGGGTGGGTGAACCGCGGGATGCCCATTTCATTGGCGACCTGCAGGCCGTGGACGAGACCCCGCAGCGCTTCGACCGCCTCGCAGGTGATGGCGGCAATTTTGCGATCCTCGCCGGGTTTGCGGATATCGTGGCCGCAGTCAAGGAAGGACTGGGGATAGGGCGTGACGGCCATGATCTTGAACCCGTGCTCGACGTAGCCGCGGCAGCGCTCTTTGAAATTCAGAAAATCCGCGCTCCACTCGCCGTCGGTATCGGTGTAGGGGTAAGGAATGTCGATCCGCACCCAGCCGACGTTGGCGGCGGCGAGCTGCTCGTAATCCTCGTTGGGATGGCAGACGCCGCAGAGAAAGCCCTTGTCGCGGATCTTGCGCACGTCGGCGTTCGTCTTGGGGATGAAGAAAGACTTGACGAGATTCGTCGGCAGGTACTTCAGCCCATATTTGATTTGATTGACGATAAATTCTTCCATAAGCCCTCCTGCGGAGCGATCATTCGGCAGTCGGAGCGGGGTCGGGATCGGGATGCTCGTCTTTTTCGAGTTCTTCGGCGAGTTTTTCGATCTCGGCATAGGCCTGGTTATGCTCCTGCGCCAGCATGGCGCGGCGCTCGTTCAGTTCGACGTACATCTTTTCGCGTTTGTCGCCGACCAGGTCGTAGAAGAAGTACGGAATGACGCGGATGATGCGCGGCAGCAGCGTGATGCCGTTGAACAGGAACCACACTTTTTGATAGACGAGTTTGCTCCCCTGCGACCACGGCAGTTTCGGGATGGTGGGATCGTAGTCGGTCCAGTTGAACAGTTTGATGGTCAGCAGCGCGTTCAGCGGTTTGGTGACCTTGCCGATCAGGTCGGTCAGCAGGTTGATGGTACCGTCGGGGCGCTCGCCGGTCATGTACTCGGTATAGTCTGTGATCTCACGGTTGACCTCGGCCTCAAAGACGTTGGCGGGGCCGTTGTTCAAGCCGTTCAGCCCGTAGAACAGGGCGTATATGCCGACCATCACCCAGCGTTTTTCCACGAAGGGCAGGCCGACCATCAGACCCGCGGCGCAGATGATATCCCAGAAGCGCAGAGCGATCAGGGCGTTGCGGTTGTTGCCCTTGAAGAACTTTTGGAATTTCGGGATCAGCGCCACGCTGGGCATATCGGTCACGTTGTAGGGCAGGTAGGCGATAAACGACGGAATGGAGCCGCCGAAGATCTCCTGCTGGGTCACGACGTCCCAGCTGTAACCGCCGTCGGCCCACCAGCCGACCGCGAAATTCGCCAGGAAGTTGCGCATGGCGTACTTGTTTTTGAGCACGTAAAAAACGGTCTTGGAGATCGGCGCGGGGTCGGGCTGCAAAATGATGCGCTCTTTACAGCCGATGGCCATGGCGATGTTGCCGAAACAGCCGATGGTGGAGCAGATGATGGAGAAGATCATAAACACATGGGCAAGCGGCAGTTGGATATAACCCTTGTTATTGAGTTCCATCAGCGGCAGGAAGATCATATAGACCAGCTGCGAACCGGGCTCGCCGATATAGGTCTGGAACAGACCGACCTTGATACGGTCGCCGGGGTTGGGCGTTTGCAGGGTGGTCATATTGTTTTTGGGGATGGTGTAGATGGTGGAGAACGTCTCCTCCAAAAACAGCATGACGAACAGAAAGATGATCTTCTTTTGACTGTTGACGGACGACTGGCCCAGGAACGACGCCCCGCTGAAGAGCACCACCTCGGTCAGATAATACGGCAGGGCGGTGAAAAAGATGTAGGGCCGCGCCTTGCCGAAGCGGGTGCGCGTGCGGTCGTAGATCATGCCCATCAGGGGGTTGTTGAGCACGTCGTACAGACTGATCAGCGCCAGAATGATGGTCACGTACGCCATATCGATCTGCAGAACGTCGACGTAGTACATGGTCTTGTAGACCTGCAGACCGGTCAGCATCTTGGTGGCAAACTGACCGATGGAGGGCAGCAGCATTTCCTTCGGCGTCAGCACGCCGGTGTGGAACATACGGATGGCGATGTCGGCGTACTTGTTCAGTTTATGGGTACCCAGCGACGCCGCCGATTCTTCCTCGGCCTTGAAGACGCCCTCGATAAATACCCTGGCGTTGGATTTATTGGGCTCTTGTTCGCTCATTGTACCGTCACCTCACACGTTGATTTATAGAAGCCGTCGTCGGTCAGCGAATAGATCTCGCACTGCCCGTTCCCGACGGCGGTGACCACGCCCTCGGCGTTCACCGTGGCGACCGTTTCGTCGGTCGTGTACCAGGTGACGGTCCGAATGGTGGCCTTGGCGGGATTGATCTTCACCTCAAGCGGCAGCGTGTCGCCCGTTGCGAGGGTCGCCTTGCGGTGCGAGAGTTTGGAACCCTCGACCGCGTACCCGACGGTAACGTCGCAACTGTCGCTGTAGGTCTTGCCGTTGAATTCAAAACTGGCGGTGATAGTGGCGCGGCCGCCCTCCAGCAAACCTTTGTAATAGCCGTCCTCATCCACGGTGAGGATGTTGGGGTCGGAGGAGGTCCACGTGACGGTCATCTTGGCGGGGTCATCGCAGGTGAGCGTCGCCAGCAGGTTGTCGCTGGCTTTCGGCTCGACGTTGGCGGTGTGCTTGTTGAGCGACAGCCCCGGCCAGGTGAAGTCGTACTTCTGCCGACGGGTCAGATCGGCCGTGAAGCTGCCCTCGCCCAGCGCGGCGTACGCGCCGGTAAAGGCGACCTTGACGGTCACGGTCATGGTCTTGTTGTACGACAGCCACTGCAGTTCGTTCGTCATGCGGCGCACGCAGTAGTTGACCGTCAGTTCGTTGTAGGTGACGTCAATATCTTTGACGTCGCACACGTCTTTGAGTTCGGGCGCGATCAGCGCGACGGCCTCCTTTTTGCTCAGCGGTTTGAACACGTCTTTGTGCAGCGCGGAGTCGGTCGCGAGCGTGAGCGTGACCGTGTAATTGTCGCGGTAATGCTGCAGGTACGGATAGGGATACTCGCACGCATCGCAGCGCTCTGGCTGTTCGTCGCTCTCGGCGCCGCAGTTGCGGCACTGATAATAAATATAATCGACGTCCATCTCCTGCACGTCGGCGGGCTGCAGGTCGGCGGAGGCGAAATACGGGGTGAAATCCTCGGAAAAACCGACGCTCTGCGATTCAAAACCGTCGTTGAGTTTGTCCTCGACCGAGCCGCGCACCAGTTTGAGCGTGGCGAGCACGCGGTCGGACAGATCGGTCTGAATGCTGTCGCCGTCGATGCCGATGCTCTCGCTGCGCGTGGCCTTGGGCCTGTCGGCAAGCGCCTTTTCGACCGAGGCGTTCAGAAAGTCGCAGGCGTCCTGACCGCTGACGGGCGCGGGCGTCAGCCCCTCTTTCAGCGCGGCGGGCGGGAAGGTGCCCTCCAGCGCAAGCACGCGGTCAAGCCCCCAGAAAAAGCCGACGACGAACATCAGGCAGAGCACGACGATCACGGCGATA
Organism: Oscillospiraceae bacterium; assembly: GCA_902796315.1. Taxonomy (GTDB): domain Bacteria; phylum Bacillota; class Clostridia; order Oscillospirales; family Acutalibacteraceae; genus DTU089. Next base: position 6,744 of record CADBON010000041.1, read on the forward strand.
TACAGGATCTTGGTCTGTTTGCGTTTGCGTTCGCTGATTTCAACGTTCTCCATCTTGACCCTCCTCTCCGCTTTCTTCGGCAGGTGTTTCTTCCGCGGGCGACTCTTCTGCAGGTGTTTCTGTGGCGGGAGATTCCTCCGCAGGTGTTTCTTCTGTGGGCGCTTCTTCCGCGGGCGCTTCTTCCGCGGGTGTTTCCTCCGCGGCGGCGCCGAACGAGAGTTCGTTCGCCTTTACGCCGCTGGCGTAGGCGGCCTCCAGCATCCCCTGCTCGGCCTTCGCGATCTCTTCGGCGATCTGGCGGGTCTCGGCCGTTTCAACGACGGGCTGCGGCAGGTCGTTGATGTCGACCTCGCCTTTCTTGACCTTGCGGTAGATGGCGGCGCGCTCGACCATGCCCTCTTTATAAACGACGGGGATGCCGTGTTTCCAGAGGTGCCGACAGACGTACCCCTCGAACAGGAACGCCGCGAGGTTGATGAACAGGCCGAAACTCACGGAACCGTCGAGGAACAGGTCCTTTTTGCAGGCGCCCGCGAACACGAGCGACACGATGAACGCGACCAGGCACCCGACCGCGCCCACGGCCGCGGCGCACGCCGTGACCTTTTGCATATTCTTACGGCTGACGAAGCAGAGAACGGACGTCAGCAGCACCGCCACCGCCGCCGCGACGCAAAAGCCGTAGGCGAACAGCAGGGCGCGGAACGCCGAAAAACCGACGCTGTCGAGCGAGTTGCCGGTCATGGTCAGCAGGTACGAGAGGGTGCCGTCCGAAAAGCCGGTATACAGACCCAATCCGCTGACGGGCAGACTCTTTTCAAAGAACGGAAGTTTCAGCACGACGTTGGCCGCCGGCGCGAGGAACGCGGCCAGCGTCAGCACGGCGGCAACCAGACGCAGCACGGTCCATTTGGAACCGATCAGACTCGCCTTGAGGTTGCTGACGCGCACGGACCAGACCGACTGCGACAGTTCGGCCATTTTGGCCTCGCGGTAAAAATCCTCTTCAAAACCGTACATGATGAGGTTGGTACCGCAGTCCGGGCAGTACGCGCTGAGGTTGTACAAGTGCAGTTTGCGGCCGCACTTCGGGCAGGTGCTCAAAATTCATCGCCTCCGAATCCCATATTTCTTGGTTCACACGGGCGTATACGTGCCCGCAATTATAGTTATATATAGTAAATTTATCATATCGGACAATCGTTTGTCAATGGAAAAAACGCCGAAACTGCCGCATTATTCCCATATTCTTACAGCACAATTAAATTTTTATAGTGAAAATGCACAATAATACGGGCAAAAGTCGTCACTTCTGCCCCGTATCGCCGCCCCTGCCGCGGGCGCGCGTTTTTTCGGGGCGACGACGACAGATTTCGGTCAAAGCGCCGTCTTACGCCGTTGACATTTACCCGCGGGTGTGGTATGCTTAAAAGGTGAAATTTCCCGTCGTTCGGGCACGAATCATAAAGGAGTTGTTATTATGGCCAACAAGTACGCAGGCACCCAGACCGAAAAGAATTTACAGGCCGCTTTCGCGGGCGAATCGCAGGCGAGAAACAAATACACCTATTTCGCCTCCGCCGCCAAAAAAGAGGGATATGAGCAGATCGCCGCTCTGTTCCTGAAAACCGCGGACAACGAAAAAGAGCACGCCAAAATGTGGCTCAAAGAACTGGAAGGCATCGGCGATACCGCCGCCAACCTGGCCGCCGCCGCCGACGGTGAGAACTTTGAGTGGACCGATATGTACGAGGGCTTTGCCAAGACCGCCGAAGAAGAGGGTTTTGCCGCGCTCGCCGTCAAGTTCCGTATGGTCGGCGCCATCGAAAAAGCGCACGAGGAGCGTTACCGCGCCCTGCTCAAAAACGTCGAGACCGCGCAGGTCTTTGAAAAGAGCGAGGTCAAGGTTTGGGAATGCCGCAACTGCGGTCACATCGTGGTCGGCACCAAGGCGCCGCAGGTCTGCCCCGTTTGCGCCCACCCGCAGAGCTATTTCGAGATCCACGACGAAAACTATTGATCCAACCGTTCACAACGCCCGCAGACACGTCTGCGGGCGTTTTTGTATCCTGCGGCGAAGGGCATTTTCGCCGTTGACAAACACGCCTTTTTTAGGGTATCATATAAGATATATACAACGTTTGTACGGAGAGGTGAGGGAATGCACGAGTTGATAGCGAAGGGGCTGGACGTCGTTCGGGACGTCAGGACCTATTGGCGGCAGCCGCGTCCGGGCGAGTACGTACCGTACAAGGAAGTCGTCATGCTGAGCGTCGGCTGGATGTTCCTGATGATGTCCGTCAACTGGGCCATCGGCTTCGGCGTGGGCAACGAGTTTACCGGCATGACGCTGGGGATGAACAACACCGAGCTGCTCGTGATGGGTTACGTCTGTACGGCTATCGGCTATCTGACCACCCCCCTGAACGCCTATATCATCGACAACCTGCGCTCCAAGGACGGCAAATACCGCGTATACATCAAACTGGCGCTGCCGTCGATGGTGCTCACGCTGATCTCGCTGTGGCTCCCCTATGAGCAGGTACGCGACGGTTTTAAACTCGGCCGCTATATCATGATCGCCATGCTGTTTGTCGTCGGCCAGGTGCAGGGTTACGTGCAGAACTGGGTGCGCACCGGCGTACAGAACATGATCTACGTGATCACGCCCAACACGCAGGAACGTACGAAAATCATGGCCATCACGAGCATTATCTACTCGCTGGGCTACACCATCAATAACGTGTACTACCCGTTCATGGTCACCGTGCTGACCGAAAACGATCAGAAGTACAATATGCACTACTACCGCTGGGCCTATACGCCCGTGGCGCTGTTGATGCCGCTGGTGCTGCTCGCCTATTTCGGCACGCACGAACGGTTGGTGCTGCCCAAGAGCCGCATTACGAAGATGAGTTTTACCGGCTCGCTGCGCGCCGTCGCAGGGAACAAGATCTTTTGGATCCGCTGCATGGACGGCTGGAACAACTTCCTCGAGGGCGCCAAGGGCGATTTGTGGAACTGGATGGTCTACCGCGCCCATATCATGAAGAGTTCGACCTACGGCATTCTCAACACCATCTCCTACAACGCCAACTTCTGGGGGATGCTGCTCTCGCCGTGGTTCATCAAGAAGTTCGGCAAGAAAAAGATCAAGATCGTCAAAAATATCATTCAGATCTTCCTGATCGCCTCGTACTTTCTGTTCTACAAGTCGCCGCTGGCGGGCATCGGCCTGTTTGTCGTCTATACCATCGACCGCTTCGTGGACACGTACAACGTCATCGACAGCGCGATCGAGGCGGATATGCGCGACAACCAGCAGTACCTGATCGGCGAACGCATCGACGGTGCGTTCGATCTGGTGTCGTCTTACGCGGGCGGCGCGATCGGCGCGGTGACGGGGCTGTTTATCCCCTGGGTCTATCGCCGCAAGGGCTTTGACGGCAACGATTATTCGGTGCTGGACGTCTACACCGATTACGACGAGACCAAGCCCCTTTCCGAGCAGACGCGCAACCCGAACTGCGTGCTGTTCCCGCTGATGAACACCTTGATCAAGATTTCGATTTTCGGCGCCGCCATCGACGTACTGCCGTGGTTCCTGTACGATATTTCCGAGACAGGGCAAAAATCCATGATCCGCGTTATCCGCGTGCGCACCATCGTGGAGGACCGGCATTCCGGCGAGCAGGACGCCTCGTCGTACATTGAGGGCTGTGAGGCCGTGATGAAGGCGCAGCAGTATTACGGGCTGGAAAAGAAAGAGATCCCCCACTACAGCACCGTGAGCGCCGCGCGGCACCTGCCCGCCGACACCCCCGCGGAAAAAGCGGCCCGCGACGCCGCCGTCAAGGCCGCCAAACAGGCGCGCGAGGACGCCCGCGAATTCAACGAAGAGGTCGAGATCGCGGCCTTTGTCACCCGCGAACTGCACCGCTTTGAAACGCCCTTCGGTCAGGCGCAGATCGCGCTGTGCCGCGCCATTACGGAGGGCGGCCCGCAGCACTTTTTCGACAACGCCGAAAAACTGATCGAGCAGGCGAACGCCCTGCCGACCTCGGACGTGCGCGAAGAGCATATTTGGCGGCGGCAGGAGATCCGCAGCGCCCACCAGCTGCTGAAATCCGCAAAACTGGCCGCCAAGCACTACCCCGACGGCGTCGTGGAGTTTGACCGCGCCGAATACGAGGCGGCCTACAATATGCCCGACGAAACGAGGGAGCAGGCCAAGGCGCGCCGCGCGGCCATGAAGAAGGCGTCGGCCAAGCAGAACGTTTACGCGCTGGTCGCCGCCCCCTATCTCGCCGCGAAGCGCACGCTCGATCTGTACGAGGGGTACCGGCACCTGGACGAGATCACCGCCGATTACGACAGCGTGCTTAAGGCCCGCAGCGACGAACTGGAGGCCGAGCGCAAACGGCAGGAAGAACTGGAAGAACAGCGCCGCATCGACCGCGAAAGCCGCGAGGCAGAAAAGCGGCTGCATAAGTAAGCGACTGCTTGCAGCGCAGTTGGCAACGCGCTTGACTGGGGGTCAAGAGGCCGTGCGTTTCGGCCGTTTTTGGCGCCGTGCAGCCGGGTTTTGCCGAAAAAAGTGTAAACTCGGAAAAAAAGACTTGCAAAACCGCGAACGATATGCTATGATATCATTCGCTATCCGGGTGTAGCGCAGTTGGTAGCGCGCTTGACTGGGGGTCAAGAGGCCGTGAGTTCAAGTCTCGCCACTCGGACCAATATGAAAATGCCGGAATCCGTTGATATGTAAGGGAGTCCGGCTTTTCTTTTTTCGTTGTATGCAGATCACAATAGGGGATATGAAAATGAATCAGATTTTTGAATCGGATCGTATCAGTTTTGTTGAGGTAGCAGAGTGTCTGGTAAACGATTACCTTGAAATGATCAATGATGAGAGTAATTACAAACGTTTTGCAGGCGGCACGGCAAAAACGTATACTGCGGAGCAGGAGATCAAATGGGTGCGCAAAAAACTGGAAGAGAAAGCCCTTGTCTTCTCTATGATTGAAAAGAAAAGCGGAAAGTTTATCGGAAACATTGAACTCATGCATCCGACGGATTCAGACGGCGAACTCGGCATTGGGATCACTGCGAAAATGCAGAACGTCGGTTTCGGAACCGAAGCGGTCAATGCTTTGACAGAATATGCAATGAGACAATTAGGGATGAATAGAGTATATTTACGGACAAATCCCCAAAACAGCAGGGCGATCCATGTTTATCAAAAATGCGGCTTCAAGGAATACGACCGCACAGACGAACACGTTTTTATGCAAAGAGTCCGATAAATCCCGTTTTTGATCGCTGAAAAAGCTGAAAGCAGGCGTTCCTTATTAAGGTTTTTTCACGGATTTCACGGATGCGGGGATGTGTTTTTCGCAGAATCCTTGACTTCTTCGCCTTGTTTTGTTATTTTATGGGTTGAAATGTATAAAGGGAGGGGAAGTCTATGCCGACGTATCCGCGGGATGC
>CADBON010000042.1 GCA_902796315.1 Oscillospiraceae bacterium
CAACGAACGCGGCCACCAGCGACAAAAGATCCGCGCCGGCCAGTACGCCGCGGATGTTTTTCTTCACAAAATCAACGATTTTGAACAACGTTTCCAAATCGATCCCTCGGTTTTATTCCTCGTAATCGTGCCCGCCTTCGTTACGCGGGCTCACGTGACACCATTTTGCATTGTATCATATTATACCGTCTATTTCAACTGCTATTTTCCTTGATACCGTACCGACGCCGCCCGTCAGTTGAACGAGATGCGCGCGAACAGGCGCTCGGTCTCGGCGTGCAGGCGTTCGGCCTCCGCGCGCGTCAGCGTCACGTCGCCGTCGACGATCTCTTTCGCGCTCTTCTGCGCTTCGTACAGAATGCGGGTGTCGGTCATCAGGTTCGCCACGCGCAGGTCGGGCAGGCCGTGCTGGCGCGAGCCGAAAAAGTCGCCCGGGCCGCGCATCTCAAGGTCCTTTTTGGCAATGGCAAACCCGTCGGTCGTTTCGCACATAATGGCAAAGCGCTCTTTGGCCTCGTCGTTCTGCGCGTCCGAAAGCAGGATGCAAAAACTTTCGGCGGCGCCGCGGCCGATGCGCCCGCGCAGCTGGTGCAGCTGCGACAGGCCGAAGCGGTCGGCGTTCTCAATGACCATCACCGTGGCGTTTGGCACGTCCACGCCGACCTCGATCACGACGGTCGACACCAACAGACGGATCTCGCCCGCGTAAAAGCGGCGCATCACGTCGTCCTTCTCTTTCGGTTTCATCCGCCCGTGCAGCAGCCCGAGCGTGTAACCGCCGAAGTGGTTGGTCTTGAGATAGTCGTAATACTCGGTGGCGGGCACGAGATCGCTCTCGTTGTCGCCCTCCTCCACGAGGGGACAGACGACGTAGGCCTGCTCGCCCGCGTCAAGGTGCTTTTTCAAAAACGCGTAAATGCGCTCGCGGTACGCCGAGGTCACGTGATACGTGCGGATCGGCTTGCGCCCTTTCGGCAGTTCGTCCAGCACGGAAATATCCAGATCGCCGTAGATCATCATCGCGAGGGTGCGGGGGATGGGCGTCGCGCTCATGACGAGGGTGTGGGGATCGCGCCCCTTCGACGCCAGCGCCGCGCGCTGGTTGACGCCGAAGCGGTGCTGTTCGTCGGTGATGACAAGCCCCAGCGCGTGGAACGCCACGTCGTTCTGAATGACGGCGTGGGTGCCGACGGCGACGGTCGTTTCGCCCGACAGCAGGCGTTCGCGGATCTTGCGCTTATTGGCGGCGGTGACCGAGCCGGTCAGCAGTTCGACGGTGACCGCGTCGCCGAAAAACGCCTTGAGCGTGCGGTAATGCTGGGCGGCCAGCACTTCGGTCGGCGCCATCAGCACGCTCTGCAGGCCGTTCTTCGCGGCGGTGTACATCAGCGCGGCGGCGACCGCGGTCTTGCCCGATCCGACGTCGCCCTGCAGCAGGCGGTTCATCGGCTTGGTGCGCTTCATGTCGGCAACGGCCTCGGCGACGGCGCGGCGCTGGGCGCCGGTCGGCGTGAAGGGGAGAGAGGCGAAAAATTCTTCCGTCGCGTCAACGGTGACGGCGGGCGCCGTGCGGCCGCCGCTGCGGCTGCGCGCGCCCAAAAGCCCCATTTGCAGCAGGAACAGTTCCTCAAAGATCAACCGCCGTTTGGCGGCGGCAAGGCCCGCCTCATCCGGCGGGAAGTGCGCGTTCGAAAGCGCCTGCTCCAGCCCCATCAGGCGGTATTTCTGCACGAGATAGGCCGGCAGCACCTCGGGCACCTGCCCCGCGACCTCGCGCAGGGCGTTTTCGACCAGCCGCTCGGTCGTTTTGGACGGCAGCGACGGGCTCGCCGGATAGACCGGGCGGATGCGCTGCTTTTCCAGCGATTTTTCAAACCGCGGCGAAAGCATCTGCCGCGCGCCGTATTTATTCAAAGAAATCTTGCCGAAAAACAGGTACTCCGTGTTCTCGGCAAGTTGGTCTTTGACGTATTTGTTGTTGAAAAAAACGAGCGAGAGCGTGCCGGAATCGTCGGCGATCGTCGTCTTGCACAGCAGTTTGCCCCCGGCGATGCGGGCGACCTGCACCCGCTCGATCACCGTCGCGCGCAGACAGACCGTGTCGCCCACCGCGGCGTCCCGCAGCGGCACGACCTTGTTCCAGTCCTCATAGGCGCGCGGGTAGGTGCGCAGCAGGTCGCCGACCGAGTAAACGCCCCGCTTTTCAAGCGTTTTGGCGCGCGCTTCGCCCACGCCCTTGAGGAAGCGGATGCGCGTGTCGAACGTTACCATGTCAGCCCTCCGTACCAAATCAAAAACACCGCCAGCGCCGCGTGCAGCAGCGCCATCAGCGGCAGTGTTACCATAAACTTCTTTTTGCGCGTTTTGTGGCGGATCAGTTTCATCACCAAATATTCCGCCGCCGCCCCGCCGAGCAGACCGGCCATCAGCAGCACGATCTCGCGTACACGGTGACGCGGCAGTGCCTTGGCGGCGAACTTGTCATACGCCGCCAGCGCCGCCGCAAAAAAGGAAACGGCGAAATAATACCCGGCAAGAAAGCGCATGGCTCAGCGGATGACCACGCCTTTTTTGAGGATCACGTTGGCGTACAGCGCCGTTTCGCTGGTGGCGATCACGGCGTAGGCCTTGCGGGTGCGCTCGTAGAAAGCGAAGCGCTCCACCTCTTCAAATTCGGTGGGGCCGTTGTTCTTTTCGCAGATCTCGTGATAGGTCGCCCAAATGTCGGGCGTCGGATCACCGCTGCCGACGGCCATCAGCGCGACCGGCACCTGGTAGGTGTCCAGCGGCATCAGCTGCAGCACGGCGTCCAGAATTTCGGGCACGTTGTGGCCGTCCAGCCGCACCAGCCGTTGGGCGTTGGACGCGGCGGGGAAGTTGCCGTCGCCGATGACGATCTCGTCGCCGTGCCCCATCTCGTCAAGAATTTTCAGCAGTTCGGGGGAAAGAATGTCGGGAATGCCTTTTAACATACGAAACGCCTCCGTGTTGTTTTACAGTCCTTTTTTGATCTGTCGAACGTCCTCACCGATGAAGTTCGCCACCTCAAAGCCGTTCAGCCGCGACACCAGCCGCTGGCCGTACCGCTCCTCGAGTTCGCCGAACGAACAGCCCGAGATCACCAGCAGGGGAATGCCTTTGAGCATGGTATCGTTGACGATCTCGCCGACGGCGGAAACGCTGAACGCCGAGCGGAATTCCGCCCCGAGGTCGTCTAAAATCACGAGGTCGGCCTTGTCGAGTTTTTCGGTCTCGGTATTTTCGGCGCGGCCGAAATGCTCGTCCTCATACGCCTTGACAAGAGCGGCAACAGAGGAGTAGTACACGCCGAACCCACGCTCCGTCAGGCGATTGAGCACCGCCAGCGCCAGGTGCGTCTTGCCCAGGCCCGTGCCGCCGCAGAAGAACCAGCTCTGGGCGCCGCTGTCGAAGTTCTCGGCGTACTCTTTCATCGTGTCGTAGATCGCGTGCATCATATCCCGCGGCGAAACGCCCGCGGCGGGATCGGTCACGGTGCTGTAATATTCCAGCTTGAACGTATCGAAAGTTGAAACCGCCAGCAGGGGACTGCACGCCAGCGAACGGATCGAGAGGTCGCGCAGCAGTTTGCGCTGACAGTCGCAGAGCGAATCGCCGCAAAAACCCGTGTCCTTGCAGATCTTGCAGGTGTAGGGCGGGTCGAGATAGTCGGCGGGCAGACCCGCTTTTTCGAGCAGGGCGGCGCGGTCTTTTTGCGCCTGCAGATTCTTTTCGGCAAGCGCGGCAATATCCGGCGGCGTGCCGTCAACGCCGATGGTACGCAGCACCTCGAGCGCCGCGTCACGCATGGTTTTTTCGATGGTCAGCAGTTCCGGGTACCGGGCGGCGAAATCGTCGCGGCGGCTCTTGGCGAGTTGTTCCGCCGTCTGGCGGCGGCGGTTCAGTTCCGCCTCGGCGAGGGTATAGACCTCTTCGGAATACTTCATTTCGTCTCCTCCGTTTCGGCAGCATAGCGGCGGGCGCGCTCCAAAAGACGGCCGGCTCCGCCGTCAGCCGTATAGGACGGCTTGACTTCCGTCGCGATGCTTTTGGCCTGTTTGGCCTTGACCTGCGCGGGGTCCGTAAGCCCTTGCGCGGCCCATTTGCGCAGTTTTTTGCCCGCCTCGGTCAGACTGTTGCCGCTCTCGGTCAGGGCAAACGCGATCATCTCGGCGGAAAAACCGCCGTCGCCCGCCCACTCGCGCAGGCGTTTTTCGGTGCGGGGCGTGGGTTTTTCGGGCAGTTCCAGCGCGGGGATCTTGCGCAGTTCGCCGTAGACGCGGCGGGCCTTTTCCAGCGCCAGCAGTTCGTTTTCCACCTGCTCCATACTGTCGATCCCGCGGGCGGCCCAATCCTCGGCGCGCGCGCGGATAGCGCCGGAGGACGCCCGTCCCTCGGCCTTTTGGAACTGCAGCATGGACAGGATCATTTCGGGCGAAAAGCCGTAAAAATCATGCACCATCACGAGCACCGCCTGGGTGTCGTACCCGAAGGTGCCCAATATCTTTTGCGCCTCGCGGCACAGCGTGCCGAGCGCCGGTTCTTCGGCAAGACGCGCGGCGATCTCGCCCTGGGTGGGTTTTTTCACGGGCAGGGTGCGCACGCTGCGGCGATCGTCGGCCGGCTCGCGCCCGACGATCGCGGGGGCGGACAGCGCTTTTTTCTGCTCGTCGCTCATCGCCGCTCCGTCGTCGGTCAGCACGTTCTGCCGCTGCCAATAGTCCACGCAGGCGCGCACGTCCGCTTCGGCAAGGCCGGTGCCCGCCGCCGCGTCCGCGATCTCGCATCCGCCGGGATTGCGCAAAACGTATAACAGCACTTTGAAACTTGCCGCGGGGGCAAGTTTCAAACAGCGGTCTATGACTTCCGTCGGTACCGCGACGGCCCCGCCGCGGTAATCACTCGTACACTTGATCATTATTCGGGGAATTTGACGATGGCCGCGTCGGGCTTGCCGGCGTGGGCGTATTTTGCCATGTTTTCAAAGTCGACGCTCTGCGATTCGGTGTACCCGGCGATCACGTACCCGCCGTCGGCCCCGAGGCAGATGGCCTCGGCGCAGTCGTTGGCGGTGCCGCCGCAGGCGCGCGCCCACTTCAGCGAGCCGCTCTTGCCGAACGAGGCGATGACCATATCGTCGCCGCCACGGGTCGTAACGCCCTTGAGGTCGCGCGACGAGGAGTTGGTGTAACCGACGGCGATCAGGTCGCCGTCCGCGGTCTCCGCCACGTCGGAGAAGCGGTCGTCGTTCTGTCCGCGGAAGGCGCGGCCCCACTGCAGCGAGAGGTCGGCACTGAATTTTGCGATATAGGCGTCATACCCGCCGCGAGAGGAGAGTTCGCCCTTGAAGAAACTGTCGATGTTGTCCAGATCGCTGGAATTGGAGCGGCCGACCGCGACCACGCCGCCGTCCGACGTAGCCGTAAGGCCGCGGAAGGACTCGATTCCGCTGCCGCAAATCGGCGCCACGCCGGTCCGTTTGCCGGCGGAAGAGTAGCGGACCACGGCCGCGTCGCTCTTGCCGAGATTGGTGAACAGCGCGCTCGAATAGAAGGTGCCGATGGTGTAGATGCTGCCGTCCTTGCCTTCCGCCGCGGCGTAAAGCACGTCCTGATTGCCGCCGAAGACGTCCTTCCAGACGAGGTTGCCGTTGGCGTCGTATTTCACGATACAGGCCGCGGACTGGTTGCGCGGCAGGCCGAATTCCTTGGCGTCATAGTCGTTGTTGCCGACCGAACCGACCGCGACCACGCCGCCGTCGCTCGTGACACAGGCGCCCTCAAACACGTCGACCGTCGAGGTGCCGAAGGTCTTGGTCCACTGCACCTTGCCGTTGGCGTCCACGCGCGATACGAACGCGTCGTAATAGCCACGGCTGTCAAGCCCGAGCGGATACTGGCCGTACCCGACGGCGTAGAAACCGCCGTCCGGCGTCGCGGCAAGCCCCGCGACCTCGGTGTTGCCGCGTTTGGAACCCAGCGGCGTACGCCAGACGATGTTGCCGTTGTTGTCGAATTTCGTCAGAATGGTGTAGGGGGTGGAGAAGCCGCTGTCTTTGAACGCGGCGTGATCGCCGTCCTTGGAGTTGCTGACGTTGGCGGCGGCGTAAGATCCGTCGCTGAGCAGCACCACGGAGGTGTATTTGTCGTAATCGTAGCCGCCCTGCGTGGCCTTCCACTCGGTCTTGGCGGGCTCAACGATGGCGGGAACGCTGGTGATGTCGATGACCGTCGTCAGCACGTTGCCTTGCTCGTCGCGGCCGGTATGCCCCACGGCGTCGGTGATCGGCACGACGGTGGTCCCCACGACGGACACGCCGTCGCCGTAACCGCCGGGAAGGGCCCCGGATTCGGTCAGGTCGGGCCGCACTTTGATTTTTTCGGTCACGTTCTTTCCGTTGGCGTCCGTCACAAGCGCGCCGTTGGCGTCCGTTACGGGCACCGCCACGTCCACTTCTTTGGAGACCACCCGGGTCACGGTGTTGCCGTCGGCGTCGGTCACAACGTTGCCGTTGCCGTCGGTCACGGGCACGGCTTCGCTCTGCGGCACGACGGTCACGGGGTTGCCGTTGCCGTCGGTCACGGGCACGCCGTTGGTGTCCGTCACGACGACGGGCTTCGGGGCGCGGCCCCGCATGATCAGCAGGGTGCTGACGACCGCCGCGACAAGAACGACCGCCGCGACGGGAAGAATGATTTTCAGTTTTTTGGCGCGGGCCGCCTTTTCCGCGGCTATCTCCTGCGCCGACTTGGGCGCAACGGGTTTCGGCGCGGGCGGTGCGGGCTTTTTCGCGGGGGGCGCAGACGCGGGCTTTACGGGCGCGTTGTTTTCCGGGCCGCGGGCGTTCTTTTCATCCATGGGATAATCCTCCTGTATCTTCGGTCGGATTGCGGCGCAAGGCGACAGAAACTCATTTTCTTTATAATATTAGCACAAAAAAACGGCCAATTCAATGAAGAAACTATGAACAGAAGAAAAACTCCGCAAGTTATCTAAAAACGAAAAAGAAAAGTTATGAAACATTTATAAAGATTGTTTTCCCGCAAAAATAAGGATTGAAACGCGCAAACGAGTATGGTAAGATATATGGTGCAGTTGTTTGCGCCGACATGTGGCGCGGCGCTTAAATCCCGGCTCTGCCGGAAACAGGGAGGAATACCATTTGAAAGCTTATTCTACGGGCGACATCCGTAACGTTGCCCTCGCCGGTCACGGCGGCCGCGGCAAAACCACCCTTGCAGAGGCCATGCTGTTCCTTGCCGGTGCTTCCGACCGTCTCGGCCGTGTAGCCGACGGCAACACCGTCATGGACTTTGACGCCGAGGAAAAAAAGCGCAAGGTCTCGACCCAGACCGCGCTTGCCTGCCTTGAGTGGGGCGGCAAAAAAATCAACCTGCTTGACACCCCCGGTCTGTTTGACTTCGTCGGCGGCCGTGCCGAGGGCGTGCGCGCTGCCGAAACAATGGTAGCCGTTCTCTCCGGCGGCAGCGACCTCGACGTCGGCTGTGAAAAAGCCCTCGCCGAAGCGACCAAGGCCGGTATGTCCAAGTTCATCGCCGTTACGGCGCTGGATGCGGAAAACCACGACTTCTACAAGACGCTCGACGCCCTCAAGGCCGAGTACAGCACCGCCGTCTGCCCCGTCGTTGTTCCCTATATGCAGAACAACAAAGTGGAGTGCTACGTCAACTTCCTGCAGGGCAAGGCGTTCAAGTACGCGGGCGGCAAGGGGACCGAGTGCCCCATGCCCGAGGACGCCAACATCCAGGCCATTCACGACGCGTTCACCGAGGCGGTCGCCTCCGCGGACGACGCGCTGATGGAAAAATTCTTTGAGGGCGAGACCTTCACCCACGACGAGATCGTCGCCGGCCTGTCCGAAGGCGTAGCCGACGGTTCTGTCATTCCCGTCTACGGCCTGAGCGGCTTCACGGGCGACGCCGTCGACCTGCTGCTCAACGGTATTGCCAAACTGGCGCCCGCCCCGCGCGGCGAAGGCGACCTCAAGTGTGACGCAAACGGCCCGCTTGCCGCGATCTGCTTCAAGACCGTCGCCGACCCGTTCGTCGGCCGCATGAGCTTCTTCAAGGTCGTTTCCGGCAAGATCGATCCTGCGACCCCGGCGTTCAACGCCCGCACCGAAGAGAGCGAAAAGATGGGCAAGATCATCACCCTCTGCGGCAGCAAACAGATCGATATTCCCTCCATCGTGGCCGGCGACATCGGCGTCGTCACCAAACTCGGCGGTTTCAAGACCGGCGACACCCTCTGCGACGCCAAGAGCCCCGTCACCCTTGCGGGCGTCGACTATCCGACTCCCTGCTACTCGATGGCCGTCAGCACCGTCAAGAAGGGCGAAGAAGATAAGGTCGCGAGCGGCCTGAACAAACTCGCCGAAGAAGACGGCACGCTGCGTTACTTCACCGATCCCGAGACCAAAGAGGCCGTCATCAGCGGCCTGGGCGACCAGCATCTGGACGCCGTCGTTTCCAAACTCAAAGCGCGCTCCAACGTGGAGGTCGTTCTCTCCGCTCCGCGCGTACCCTATCGCGAGACCATCCGCAGAACGGTCGACAAGCAGGGCCGTCACAAGAAACAGTCCGGCGGCCACGGCCAGTTCGGCGACGTGTGGATCCGCTTCGAGCCCTATGACGGCGACGAGGACTTTGTCTTCACCTCCGACGAGGTCGTCGGCGGCGCCGTGCCGAAGAACTTCTTCCCGGCCGTTGAAAAGGGTCTGCGCGAGTGCGTTGCCAAGGGCCTGATCGCCGGTTACCCGATGGTCGGCATCAAAGCCGCTCTTCACGATGGTTCCTATCACCCGGTCGACTCCTCCGAAATGGCGTTCAAGACCGCCGCGCATCTCGCCTTCAAGGCCGCCATCCCCGATGCGCAGCCCACCATCCTTGAGCCCATCGGCACCCTCAAGGCCATCGTCCCCGGTGACAACCTGGGCGACGTCATGAGCGACGTTACCAAGCGCCGCGGCCGCGTGCTGGGCATGGGCCCCGCCGAAGAGCCGAAGATGCAGGAACTCGTTGCCGAGGTCCCCATGGCCGAAATGAGCGACTTCACCATCGCGCTGCGCTCGATGACCGCGGGCAAGGGCGCGTTCTCGCTGGAGTTCACCCGCTATGAAGACGCCCCCGCCAACGTTGCGGAGAAAGTCATCGCCGAAGCGAAACTCGAAGACGAAGACGAATAAGCTTCCTGATCTTATCACAGACCGTCCCCCCCGCGGGACGGTCTTTTGTTTCACGTGAAACATCGGCGGACACGAGGGAGGAATGTTTCACGTGAAACACACGCCCGACACCCGTCGAATTGTGACGACAATGTGCCGCGCAAATTTACAGCCGCGTCACAGTTTGCGCAACTTTATCCGTTACAATAAAGACGTTCAAAGACGGGAGCCGCACCCGTTCTTTGAGCAGGGGTGCCCGCCCGGCGGGTATCCTCCCCTCCTCAGGAAATGCGGATACCCCGCTTTCCGGAAGCACGGTGATTGTTAGAATCCCGTGCTTTTCTTTTTTGTATAAAACACGCTCCTTTCGCCAACACTATCCGTACAAGAAAGGAGCATTTTTATGGATAAACGAAACGTCCCCGAACCCATGCGCGAGCCCGACCGCAATCCCGCCGTGACCGAGCCGGCGCCCGGCGAGCCCGAGCATAAGCGCACCATCGTCACGATGAAGCGCGTCAAACTGGTATACGCGTTCGCGCTGATCCTGGCGCTGTGCGGCGCGTTTGCCGCCAAGGTCGCGACCGAAAACGCCGTCGGCAGTCTGAAAGTGCCGCTCGAAAGCGAGTACGCCGCGCCGACCGAGGCGGCCACCAGCCGCGACACCGCGGAACTCACGCGTGTCGCCGAGGTGCGCCGCAACCTGACGGACGTCCCCGACGAGCGCGACGAAACGACCGAAGCGACGACCGAGCCGACGACCGCGAATCCCTACGCGATCCCCTATGAAAGCCAATACACCCTGCCTCTGGGCACCGACATCCAGCGCGAATACTCGCCCGACGCGCCCAAATACTCGGCCACGCTGAACGACTGGCGCACCCATCCCGGCATCGACTTCGGCGGCGAAGAAGGGGCGCCTGTACGCGCCATCGCCCGCGGCACGGTCACCGAGATCGCAGAGGACGTGCTCTACGGCACGGTGCTGACCGTCGACCACGGCAACGGCGTGATCGCCCGTTACTGCGGCTTAAACGCCGACGCGCTCAAGGTCAGCAAGGACGCCTCCGTCGAAGAGGGCGCTCTGCTCGGCTATCTCGGCGCCGTCCCCTGCGAGAACAAGCAGGGCGCGCACCTGCACTTTGAGATCTCTGTGAACGGCGCGTACGCCGACCCGCTCGAAGTGATGGGCAAGGCGTAACCGATTTCCCCGCTCTTGCACTTTTTGCGCGAATATGGTACTATAAATCTGTATTCCGGTGCGAAAAGGAGCGAGAGAGATGGAGAAAAAAGACGCCATTCTGAACGGGGAGGCCGTACTCGGCATTGAATTCGGCTCGACCCGCATCAAAGCGGTGCTGATCGACCGCGGCGGTGCCGTGCTCGCCGTCGGCGCGTACGACTGGGAAAACAAACTCGAAAACGGCCTGTGGACTTACAGCCGCGACGAGATCCACGCCGGCCTGGTCGGCTGCTACGCCGCGCTCAAGCAGGCGGTGCGCGAGACCTACGGCGTGACGCTGCAAAAACTCGCCGCCCTCGGTTTCAGCGGCATGATGCACGGTTACCTGCCCTTTGACGCGGCGGGCAACCTGCTGACGCCCTTCCGCACGTGGCGCAACACCGTCACGGGGCAGGCCGCCGACGAACTGACCGCCCTGTTTGATTTCAACATCCCCCAGCGCTGGAGCGTCGCGCACCTCTGGCAGGCCGTGCTGAACGGCGAGGAACACGTCGCAAAGATCGATTTCTTCACGACCCTCGCGGGGTACATCCACACCCTGCTGACGGGTGAAAAAGTGCTCGGCGTAGGCGAGGCCTCGGGGATGTTCCCCGTCGACAGCGAAACCGGCGATTGGAACGAGGCGTTTTTGCAAAAGTTTGACGCGCTTGCGGCCGGCCGTCTGCCGAAACCCCTGCGTGAACTGCTGCCCGCCATCCGCACCGCGGGTGAGGAAGCGGGTCTTCTTACCCCGCGCGGCGCGCGTTTTCTGGACCCCGAGGGCGATCTGCAGCCCGGTGTGCCCGTCTGCCCGCCCGAGGGCGACGCCGGCACCGGCATGGTCGCCACCAACAGCGTGCGCAAGCGCACCGGCAACGTCAGCGCCGGCACCAGCGTCTTTCTGATGGTCGTGCTGGAGCGCGCCCTGCGAAACCTGCACCGTGAACTCGACATCGTTACCACCCCCGACGGCGCACCCGTTGCGATGGTGCACTGCAACAACTGCACCTCCGACATCAACGCGTGGGTCTCGCTGTTCGGCGAAGTGACCGAGGCGGCGGGCGGGACCGCAAGCCGCGGCCAACTGTTCGAAACGCTGTTCCGCGAAGCGCTTGACGGCGACGAGGACTGCGGCGGCGTGCTGTCCTATAACTACTTCTCGGGCGAACATATTACCGGCTTTACCGAGGGGCGCCCGCTCCTGATGCGTCAGCCCGACGCCCGGTTCACCCTGGCGAATTTTATGCGCGCCCAACTGTTTACCTGTTTCGGCGCCATCCGCATCGGGTTTGACATCCTGGAAAAAGAAGAGAACGTGGCGGTCGACTCCATTCTCGGCCACGGCGGTTTCTTCAAAACGCCCGTCGTGGGGCAGAGCGTACTCGCCGCCGCGATGAACGCCCCGGTCTCGGTCATGGCGACGGCAGGCGAGGGCGGTGCCTGGGGCATCGCGGTGCTGGCCGACTACCTTGTCAACAACGACGCGGGCGAAACGCTGCCCGACTTCCTCAACAACCGCATTTTCGCCTCGCTGGAAAAGACCACGCTGGCGCCCGATCCCGCACTGGTCGCCTCGTTCGGCCGCTTTATGCAAAGTTATCGCAAGGGGCTTTCCGTGGAGCGCGCCGCGCTGGAAGTATAAGGATATACTTTCTTATCAAACAGCAAGAAAAAGTTCTTTACAAATCGAAAATAGTGTGGTATACTGTTTTTCGCCTTTTGACTCGGGTTGCGGAGCACGCTTCAACGAAGAGGTCACCTGCCGCTCTCTGGGTCAATCGGGACGAATTGAAAGAGGTGATACCCATGACTCAAGAAGAAAAGCAAGCCATCATCAAAGAGTATGCCATTCACGAGGGCGACACCGGTTCCCCCGAAGTGCAGATCGCCGTTCTTACCAAACGGATCAACGACCTGAACGCGCATCTCAAAGAGAACATGAAAGACCATCATTCCCGCCGCGGACTGTTGAAGATGGTCGGTCACAGACGGAACCTGCTGGCGTACCTGCAGAAAGTCGACATCGAGCGCTACCGCGCCATCGTCGCCAAACTCGGTCTGCGCAAATAAGTACCACATCGGGACAAGCGGAGTTTTCCGTTTGTCCCGTTGGTCGTTTTTTTCCGCGTTTCTTTTTCGGTACCATCCGTCGCGCCGGTATTAGCGATGAAGAAAAACCCAACAGCGATATGCGACATTTGTCGGATTTTTCTTTGTTGCTAATCCCGTACGGCGGAAATAATAATGAGAGGTAAAAAAGTATGTTTTTCAAAGATTTCCGTACGTTTGAGACAGAAGTCGCCGGCCGCAAACTCGTGATCGAGACCGGCAAAATGGCTCAGCTCGCGAACGGCAGCTGCCTGGTCCGCTACGGCGAGACCGAGGTGCTGTGCACCGCGACCATGAGCGACAAACCGCGTGAGGGCGTGGATTTCTTCCCCCTCTCGGTCGATTTTGAAGAGAAACTCTATGCCGTCGGCCGCATCCCCGGTTCGTTCCAGCGCCGCGAGGGCCGCGCCAGTGAAAAGGCCGTGCTCGCCAGCCGCGTGATCGACCGTCCCATCCGCCCGCTGTTCCCGAAGGATATGCGCAACGACGTTTCCGTCGTCGCCACCGTTATGAGCGTGGATCCCGACTGCTCGCCCGAGATCGCGGCGATGTGGGGCGTTTCCACCGCTCTGGCCATCTCCGAAATTCCGTGGGACGGCCCCGTTTCCAGCGTATCGCTCGGCTACGTTGACGGCCAGTACGTCATCAACCCCACGCTGGAACAGCGCACCAAGACCGAGATGACCGTCACCGTCGCCTCTACCGACAGTCTGGTCGCCATGATCGAAGCCGGCGCCAACGAGATTTCGAACGAGGTCATGTTCGACGGCATCATGTTCGCGCACGAAGAGAACAAGCGCATCGTCGAGTTCATCAAGGGCATCGCCGCCCAGATCGGCAAAGCCAAGATCCCGTGGGTCTCCAATGATCCGAGCGAGGAACTGTTCGAGGCCGTCAAGGCCTTCGCCATCGACGACGTCAAGGCCGCCCTCGACACCGACGACAAGCGCATCCGCGACGAGCGTCTGAAACCCGTCTATGAGCGCGTTCACGCCGAGTTCGACGAGAAATTCCCCGAAGAGGCCGACAAGATCGACGATTGCCTTTACAAACTGCAGAAGTTCGTCGTGCGCCGCTGGCTGCTTGACGAGGGCAAGCGCGTGGACGGCCGCGGCATTGACGAGATCCGTCCGCTGAACGCCGAGGTCGACGTGCTCAGCCGCGTGCACGGCTCGGGTATGTTCACCCGCGGCCAGACGCAGGTCCTTTCCATTGCCACCCTGGGTACCGCGCGCGACGCGCAGATGCTGGACGGCATTGACGAGGACACCGAAAAGCGCTATATCCATCACTACAACTTCCCGTCCTACTCGGTAGGCGAGACCAAACCCGCCCGCGGCCCCGGCCGCCGCGAGATCGGCCACGGCGCCCTCGCCGAGCGCGCGCTGCTGCCCGTCATCCCCTCGCTTGAGGAGTTCCCCTACACCATCCGCGTCGTGTCCGAGGTCCTTTCCTCCAACGGCTCCACGTCGCAGGGTTCCGTCTGCGGCTCCACACTGTCGCTGATGGCGGCAGGCGTGCCGATCAAGGCGCCCGTCGCCGGCATCTCCTGCGGTCTGATCACC
>CADBON010000043.1 GCA_902796315.1 Oscillospiraceae bacterium
AACGCCCTCGGTGCGCACGCCCGTCTTCAGTTCCACCTCGTCGATGCTGTCGCTCGTCAGCGAACGGTGCGCGATATCCATCAGCGATCCGGGCAGGTTGACGAGCGAGATAAGAAGCGTCATCGCAATAAACTGGCCAAGCGAATTGTAGCCGACAAAGAAAACGATCAGACGCAGCGCGACCGCGGCCAGCTGCGACAGGATCAGCAGTTTTTTCATGCCGCCGACCTTTTTGGCAATCTTGTTGGCGAAAAAGATGGCGCACGCGCCGGGGATTCCCGCCAACAGACCGTACAGGAAGTGCGCGTTTTTGCCGTCCATAAAGGTTACGCAGTTTTCAAAGAAATAGGCGTCGGCTACCTTCGGGCTCAAACTCTGCGAAAAGCGCGCCAGCGAAATGAGCAGCAGGGTGGGGTTGTGGCGGAGGATCGTCAGCGATTTCAGAATGTTTTCTTCCGGCTCGCCGCCCGCTACCTGCTCTTTGATCTTATGGGCACGCATCGAAAGTAACTCACCGCCGAGACCGAACACAACACCGAATACCATAAACACCGTGACGTCCGTCATACCGGCGCCGTTCATGGCTGAGCGCACCATCTGGAAGATGCCCGCAATCGCGCCGCCGGCACCCGCGCCGATCGAGACCCATTGGGCGATACGCGCACGCTCTTCGCTGTGCGGTGAGGAGAGGGCGATCATTCCCCACAGCCCGACGTCCTGGAAGGAATAGAAGAAATCCCAAATAAAGTAAAGGCAGAGGATGTAGACGATTTTCCCGGTATCGTTAAAGGGCACTTTCAGGAACATCAGCATCGAAAGCGCGCCGATGATAGGCGGGAAGTACAGCAGATAGGGGCGCAGTTTCTGGTATGGCTTATGCCTGCGGCGGTCGATAAAAGCACCGACGACAGGGTCGTTGATGGCGTCCCAAAAATAACTGAGGGCAAAGATGGTGCCGACGGTTTTCTCGGGAATATGCAGAATATTGATGCAGAAATAGCGCAGCCAGCCGCCGCTGTTGACGTAGTTATAGGTAACGTTCTGACCCGTGAGACCGATCGCGTAGTTCAGAATATCACGGTTGGCGACGTACCCTTCACCGGCGGGTTCTTTTTGAAAGAAATAGCCGAGATTGATTTTCATTGTGATTCCCCCTATACCAAACATTATAACGGCGACCGCGCCGAATTGCAATTTTTGCTTCACGGCATTTGATAGAAAATCCGCGCCGCCGTTTGTGGATTATCACCAATCCGACCGCAAGAAAGGCGAGAGTCAAAAAAAGCATAATAATAGTATTTATCAATTGACATTACAGCCGTTTTGTGTGATAATAAAGAATGATTTGACCGCAAAGGAGGATTTCTCTTGAAGAGAGAACTTGCGAAACAGTACGAACCCGGCGAAGTGGAGGGCCGCATTTATCACCGCTGGCTTGACGGCGGTTATTTCCACGCGCCGTGCGACCCCGATAAAAAGCCCTATACCATCGTCATTCCGCCGCCCAACATCACAGGGCAGCTGCACATGGGCCACGCCCTTGACGAAACGCTGCAGGATATTCTCATCCGCTGGAAGAGAATGTGCGGCTATGACACGCTTTGGCTGCCCGGCACCGATCACGCTTCCATCGCGACGGAGGCGAAAATCGTTGCCGCTATGCGCGAAGAGGGCCTTACCAAAGAGGATCTCGGCCGCGAAAAGTTCCTGGAACGCGCCTGGGACTGGAAAAAGACCTACGGCGGCCGCATCGTCGAGCAGTTGAAATCCCTCGGCTCGTCCTGCGACTGGGACCGCGAGCGCTTCACCCTGGACGAGGGGTGCAGCCGCGCCGTGCGCGAAGTGTTCGTCAACTTCTATAACGAAGGTCTGATCTACCGCGGCAACCGCATGGTCAACTGGTGCCCGTGCTGCAACACCTCCATTTCCGACGCCGAGGTGGAGTACTCCGAAAAAGAATCCAACTTCTGGCATCTGCTGTATACGGTAAAAGAGACGGGTGAAAAGTTGGAGCTTGCGACAACCCGTCCCGAAACGATGCTCGGCGATACCGCCGTCGCCATCAACGGTGACGACCCGCGCTATGCGCATCTTCACGGCTGTCACTGCATTCTGCCGCTGCTCAATAAAGAGATCCCCATCGTCTGTGACGAGCACGCCGACATGACGAAGGGGACGGGCGTTGTGAAGATCACCCCCGCCCACGATCCGAACGACTTTGAGGTCGGTCTGCGGCATCATCTTCCCATTGTCCGCACCTTCACCTACGACGGTCACCTGACCGGCAAAGCCGAAAAAGAGGCCGCCGACGCGCTGCTTGCGAGCGGCCGAGCCGCCGAGAACGAGCCCGAAGTGCTTGACTGCGGCAAATACGCCGGCATGACGACCATGGAGGCCCGCAAGGCGATCCTTGCCGACCTTGAGGCGGGCGGCTATTTGAAATACACCGAACCGCTCAAACACGACGTCGGCACCTGCTACCGTTGCCACACCGACATCGAACCGATGGTTTCGAAACAGTGGTTCGTTCGTATGGAACCGCTTGCGAAACCCGCGATGGAGTGCGTCGAAAAGGGCGAGATCAAATTCGTACCCGAGCGCTTCACCAAGAACTATATGAACTGGATGAAGAACACCCGCGATTGGTGCATTTCGCGCCAGTTGTGGTGGGGCCACCGCATCCCCGCGTGGTACTGCGCCGACTGCGGAGCCGTCATCGTGGAGAAGGAAGACCCGACCGTCTGCCCGAAGTGCGGCGGCACGCATCTTGAGCAGGATCCCGACACGCTCGACACCTGGTTCTCGTCCGCTCTGTGGCCGTTCTCGACCCTCGGCTGGCCGGATGAAACCGAGGATCTTGCACACTTTTACCCGACCGATACCCTTGTCACGGGCTATGACATCATCGGTTTTTGGGTCAGCCGCATGATTTTCTCGGGTCTGGCGCACACCGGAAAAGCGCCGTTCAACACCGTGCTTATCCACGGTCTTGTCCGCGACGCGAAGGGGCGCAAGATGTCCAAGTCGCTCGGCAACGGCATCGATCCGCTTGAGATCATCGACAAATACGGCGCTGACGCCCTGCGCTTTGCGCTTGCGACCGGCAACAGCCCGGGCAACGCTATGCGCTTCTCGGATGAGAAGATCGAAGCGAGCCGCAACTTTGCCAACAAACTGTGGAACGCGAACCGCTTTATTCTGATGAACCTGACCGACGACGAGCCCGCGCCGCACATCCCCGCGAACCTCGCCATCGAAGACAAGTGGATCATCAGCCGATACAACGACTTGGTTCACGACGTCAGCAACTCGCTCGAGAACTTTGAACTGGGTATCGCCGTGCAGAATCTGTACGACTTCATCTGGGACGTCTTCTGCGACTGGTACATCGAACTTGCGAAAACGCGCCTGAACGGTGAGGACGCTGCCGCCAAAGAGACCGTCCGCGCCGTGCTGGTTTACGTGATGAGCAACACGCTCAAACTGCTGCACCCGTTCATGCCCTTCATTACCGAAGAGATCTGGCAGGCGCTGCCGCACGAGGGCGAGACCATTATGCTTTCGCCGTGGCCGAAGTTCGATGAGGAACTTACCTTCCGCGCCGAAGAGAACGCCATGGAGCGCATCATGGCCGCCGTCAAGGCCGTGCGTAATCGCCGCAGTGAGATGAACGTGCCGCCGTCAAAGAAAGCGAAGCTCTTTATCGAGACCAAATACCGCGACGATTTTGAGGCCGGCCGGCAGTTTATGTTCCGCCTTGCGTACGCGTCCGACGTAGAGATCGGCGAAGGTTTCCCGTCCGACGGTACCGTCAGCGTCATTACCGAGAGCGCGCGCATCTATATCCCGCTGAACGAACTCGTGGATATCGAGGCCGAGAAGGCGCGTCTGACCAAAGAACTGGAAAAGGCGCAGAGCGACCTCGCGTTTGTCGACAAAAAACTCAACAACCCCGGCTTTGTGGAAAAAGCGCCCGAGGCCGTCGTAAACGGCCAGCGTGAAATGCGCGAAAAGTGCCTTGCCAAAATCGCGATGCTGGAAGAGAGTCTCGGCAAACTATGACCTACGAAGAAGCGGTTGCGACAATTCATTCGTATTTGCAATTCGGCATCCATCCGGGGCTTTCCCGGATGGATACCTTGCTGTGTACGCTCGGAAATCCCCATCACGATCTGCGCTACGTACACGTGGCCGGAACGAACGGAAAGGGGAGCGTTTCGACCGCAGTCGCCAACGTACTGACAAAGGCCGGACTCCGCACCGGGTTATACACATCTCCTTACGTCAGCGACTTTTTGGAGCGCATCCAGTTCTGCGGCAAACCCGTTGACCGCAGTTTGTTTGCCGATTCGGTCGAAACGGTGAAGGCGAAAATCGACGAACTGGCGCAGAAGGGGACTGTCATCACCGAATTTGAAGCGTTGACGGCCGCCGCATTCCTCTGTTTTCAAAAGTTGAATTGTGACGTCGTCGTGCTGGAGGTAGGCCTCGGCGGACGGCTGGACGCGACGAACGTCATTCCCGCGCCCCTGGTGAACGTGATCACTTCTCTCTCGCTTGATCACACCGCGATACTGGGCGACACGATCGAACAGATCGCCCGCGAAAAATGCGGGACCATCAAAGAGGGGGGGCGCGTCGTGTGTTCGGCCCGCCAGCCGCGAGAAGCGCTCGACGTCGTCCGTGAAGTTTCCCGGGAAAAGAACTGTACGCTCACCGTGCCGGACGTCGATGCGGTCGACGTACTTTGCGCTGATAGTTTCGGCACGCGCTTTCGCTATGAAGGCGGCGACTACTTCACCAAGATGCCGGGCGCCCATCAGATCCTGAACATGACCTGCGTCATTGAGGCGTGCAGGATCCTGCAAAACACGTTTTCGATCACTGAACAGCAAATACGCGAGGGGATCGCCGAAACGGTGCTGCCCGCACGCGTGGAAGTTTTGCAAAAAGAGCCGCTCGTCATTCTGGACGGCGGTCACAACCCGGACGGCGCCCGCGCCTTTTACCGCACGCTTGAACCTGCCCTCGCCGGACGCGGCCGTCTGACCGTGATCGCCGGTATGATGGCAGACAAAGCGGTGGAAGAATCGCTGCGGCCGCTTATTAGCCGCTGCGACCGTTTTGTCGCGGTCACGCCCGCCAACCCACGCGCTATGAAAGCAGGGAAACTTGCCGCCCTTGCCGCGCGATACTGCAGCGACGCGGTCGCCGTGGAATCACCCGTAGAGGCCGTGCGGCAGGAGATCTCGCTGCTGCAAGATAGGGATGTTTTATGCGTCGTCGGTTCGTTATATTTAGCCGGAGAAGTGCGACAGGTGATGATCGACGCCCTGAACGCAAAATAATCCCCGTACATATCACCGAATATCGACGGTTTTATATTGATTTATACCGAAAAAAATGATATACTTTATAAGATGAGTTGAGAGGAGGAACGAACGTGTTATCCGAATCTGTCAATAGAGTTCTGGAGGCCGAGAATCAAGCGGCCGCTCGCGTTGACGAAGCGCGCGAAAAAGCGCGTAAGTTGATCGAAACGGCTCAAAAGGAGGCCTCCGACGCCTATGACCGCGCAATCGTGGCGGCCATGGCCAAACAGACGCAAATCGGCGAAGAGAGCGAAGAACGCGTTGCTTTCGCCGCCGAAGACGCCAAGAAAAAATCGATCACCGAGTACGAGCGGCTTGTGGAGGAGACGGCGCCGAAACGCGACGCTGCCGTCGCCGCCGTTATCAAGACGCTTCTCGGCGAATAACCGTGCTTCACTTTACAGAAAGGAGGTGTCCCTGTGGCAAAATTACCGGTATCGGTCATTGAGATCATCGGCAAACTCGAAGATGCAAAATCGATCGTCGATTACCTGCAGCGCAAGGGTGTCGCGCAGTTGATCAAGACCGACTACGACGGCGTACTGTTCAATGAGTTCGGCTCCACCGTTTCGCAACTGGAACGGCAGTACAAAGAAACGTGCGACGCGCTGGATATTCTGAACAAAGCCGTCCCCGAAAAGCGAAAACTGACCGCCATGCTGGAGGGACGCAGCCCCATATCCCTGAACGATCTCCTTTCCAAAAACGAGACGGCGGAAGCCGCCCTCTCGGTGGAGACGGAAATCAACACCCTTGCAAAACGCATTGTCGACGACCGCGTCGAGATCCAGCGCAACAACGTGTCGCTGGATATTCTTCGACCGTGGATCTCGCTGGACATTCCCACCAATTTCACGGGTACAAAAACCACCGCCGCCTTTGTCGGCACGCTGCCGAAGGTCTATACGCGCGAATCGCTGCTTACCGAAATCGCGCGGCTGAAACCCGACCTCGACGATTTTGACGTCGAAATCGTTTCCGCCGAAGCGCAGACCTGCCTGGTCGCTTTCACCGGACGAGCCCACCGCAAAGAAGCGGAAGAGGCGCTTCGCGAACTGGAATTCTCATTCCCCAATGACGCGACCAAACACCCGCCGAAAGTCCGCTTTGAACGCTTGACGAAGCGAAACGAGGCGCTTGAGAACGAGATCAAGGAAGCGCAGGAAAAGATTGCCTCCTTTGCCGATAAGCGCGATGATCTCAAGTTCCTGTGCGACTATCTGCTGGTACGAAAAGACAAATACGAGGCTCTGTCGCGATTCGGCATGACCGACTCGGTATTCGTCATTACGGGCTACTGCGTTGAAAAAGAGGCGCTCAAGTTAAAAGAAAAGATCGAAAAGCGCTACGTCGCGCAGGTCGATCTTCGCGCCCCGGCAGAGGACGACGAGAACGTGCCCGTTGTGCTGAAGAACAAGCAGTTCTTCGCCCCGCTTGAAAACACCGTCGCCATGTACTCGCTGCCGTCGGCGTACGACGTTGATCCGACTTCCGTCACGGCGATCTTCTACTACATCTTCTTCGGAATGATGCTCTCCGACGCCGGCTACGGCTTGATCCTTGCGATCGCTATCGGCATTATTCTGCTGAAATACAAAAACAAACTCGAAGAGAGTATGAAGAACACGCTGCAAATGTATTTCTGGTGCAGCTTGTCGACCATCTTCTGGGGCGCCATGTACGGCTCGTGGTGGGGTGACTGGCCCGTGACTTTCGCCAAGAACTTCCTGGGGAAGGACCTCGTAATCTGGCACGCGCTCGACCCGCTGAACGATATGATGAACGTGATGGTGCTTTGCTTCGGGCTCGGTCTTATCCATCTGTTCACCGGCGTTGCCATTAACGGGTACAATCTGTGGCGGCACGGCAAAAAGATTTCCGCCCTGGGGGCGACCATCCCGGTTTACGTCTTTATTCTCGGCTGCGCGCCCGTTTTCGTCAACCTGTTCATCCCGGTGCCCGAAAACATATCCGCACTTGCGCCGTACGGGATGATCGGCGGCATCGTATTGCTGGTGCTTGCCGGTGTTTACGAGTCGCGCAATTTGTTCAAAGGCGTCGCAAAGGGCCTTTACAGCGTTTACAATCTGATCTCCGGCTATCTCGGCGACATTCTTTCCTATTCGCGTTTGCTGGCGCTCGGTCTTGCGACCGGCATCATCGCCCAAGTCATGAATATGCTCGGCTGTCTGCCAAGCAACGTAGTGTTCCGCGCGATTTTGTTCATCATCGTTTCCATTGTCGGTCACGTCGTCAACATTGCCATCAATCTTATCAGTGCATACGTTCATACGACGCGTCTGCAGTACGTTGAGTTTTACGGCAAGTTTTACGAAGGCGGCGGCAAACCGTTCCGTCCCTTCGGACTGAATACGAAGTATTACCGCTTGCGAAACGACGTCAAAAAAGTACAATAAGGCGTTTGCCTAAGGAGGATATATCTATGAAATTTTTAGCATCGAATTACGGCATCATTCTGGTATGGCTCGGCGTTGCCTGCGCCGCGCTTTTCCCGGGTCTGGGTTCCGCGAAGGGCGTCGGCATCGTCGGCCGCGCGGGCGCGGGTCTGCTGACGGAAAAGCCCGAACTGTTCGGTAAGGTCCTCGTTCTGGAGATCCTGCCCGGTACGCAGGGTCTGTACGGACTGCTGATCGGTATCATCATCATGAACCGCTCGGGCGTTATGGGCGCCGTCGGCGCGCCGATGGACGCCATTCACGGTATGCAGTATTTCCTGGCGGCGCTTCCCATTGCCGCGGTCGGCTATTTCTCGGCCATCCATCAGGCGAAAACGGCTGCTGCCGGCGTCGGCATTCTCGCCAAGCACCCCGACCGCAACGGTAACGCCATTACACTGGCCGCCATCGTTGAGATGTACGCCATCCTTGCGTTCCTGGTTTCTCTGCTCGTTGTGATCAACATTAAATAAGCGAGACTTGTTTGAAACGGAGTTTTCATTATGTCTGGTCTTGACAAAATCATAGCCGATATTCTCGCCGAAGGCGACAAGCGGTACGACGATATTCTCGCGCAGGCCGAAACCGAGGCCGCGGAACTTCGCGCCGAGAGTGATGCCAAAGCGGCTAAAGAAAGCGAACGCCTGTTGAAGCAGGCGCAAGAGAATGCTGCCCACGTCGACGAACTGGCCGTTTCGTCGGGCAATCAGGCAATGCGGCGCGAACGGCTTGCTTCCAAAATCAAAATCATCGACAGCGTGATCGGCGAGGCGGTAGAAACCGTTCTCGCATATGACGACGCGCGGTATTTTGACGCCGTAAAAAAAGTCGTCGTGAAGAACGCCGCCCCGAAAAAAGGCGTCCTTCGCCTGAACGCGAAGGACCTTGCGCGTGTGCCGTCCTCTTTTTTAGATGAACTGAACGCCGAACTTGGCTCGGATCGCGCGCTTACGCTCGATGACAAAACCGTCGATATTCGAGGCGGCGCCATCGTGATTTACGGCGAAATCGAAGAGAACTGCAGTTTTGACGCGATCGCGACTTCCATGAAAGACGAGTTGCGCGACAAGGTTGCCGGCCTTCTCTTTGAATGACCGACAGAAAGGCAGGTGCTTGCATGAACGAGCTGGAGTATGCCACGGCTGTGGCGCGCATCCGCGTCCATGAGACGCGGCTTCTCGGCGCGGATAAAATCGAACAACTGATCGCCGCCGAAAGTTATCGCGACGCGCTGAAACGGTTAGGTGACCTCGGCTACGACGTGCAAAGCGGCGACGCGTCCGTGATCCTCAAGACGGAACAGCAAAACGCCTGGCAGTTGCTGTGCGAGATCGCGCCCGACAAGAGCGAACTCGAGTTTTTGACCGTTCGGAATTCCTTCCTGAACCTCAAAGCTGCGTTAAAGTGCGTTGTTTCCGGTCTTGAAGCGGACGCCTATTTCTGCGCGCCCGCCAACGTTCCCGACGAAACGATCGTGTCTGCTGCCACGACCCGTGACTTTTCGCTGCTGCCGGAGTATATGCAAGACGTGGCCGAACGGGCGTATACGATTCTCACAACGACCGGCGACGGACAGCACGCCGACGTGATCATCGACAAGAAATCGCTGGAAACGTATCTTGATTTCGCGGCGCGCCTTCGTGACGAGTCGCTGACAAAACTTGCGCAGTTTACCGTTGCCGCGGCCGATATGAAGATCGCCTACCGCTGCGCCAAAACCGCAAATGATGCCGCGTTCCTTGACGACGCACTTGTTGCGTGTGACGAGGTGGACTGCGGCGAGCTGAAAACAGCCGCCCTCGCGGGGGAGGAAGAGGTAATCGACTGCATCGCACGTCTCGGGTATTCCGAGGCGGCGGAACTCCTGCGCACTTCGCCTGCCGCGTTTGAAAAATGGTGCGACGATTTCGTACTTTCGACCGTTCAGGGCGCAAAATATGAGGCGTTCGGTTTCCTGCCGCTTGCAGGGTACTATATTGCGAAAGAGAATGAAATCAAGACGCTGCGCATTGTTCTCGCCGCCAAAGAGAACGAACTGCCCGCCGAAATGATTCGAGAGAGAGTGAGGATGCTGTATGTATAAAATTGCCGCGGTCGGCGACCGCAACAGCGTGTACGGCTTTGCCTCGCTCGGGTTAAAAGTCTTTTTCGCCGAGGACGGCGCGGAGGCAAAACACGTCATTCGTACGCTTGCGGCCGAAGAGTACGCCGTGATCTACGTGACGGAAAAACTGATTTCCGAGATCCCCGACGAAATTGACAAATACAGTGACAAACCACTGCCGGCCATTATTCCCATTCCCGGCGTTGCCGGCAACACGGGATTCGGTCTGCGGAACGTCAGCCGTTTCGTAGAGCAGGCCGTCGGTTCCGATATCCTATCCGACTGACAAACATCTTTCTGCACGAAAGGAATGATACTATGAGCACCGGAACGATCGTAAAGGTCTCAGGTCCCCTTGTCATAGCCGAGGGAATGCGCGACGCGAATATGTTTGACGTGGTCCGCGTCAGCGAGCACCGCCTGATCGGTGAAATCATTGAAATGCACGGCGACCGTGCCTCGATCCAGGTCTATGAAGAGACGGCCGGACTCGGCACGGGCGAGCCCGTTGAAAGCACGAACGACCCCCTGAGCGTAGAACTCGGGCCGGGTCTGATCGGCTCTATTTTCGACGGCATTCAGCGTCCGCTTGAAAAGATCCGCGAGAAGATCGGCAACAACCTTTCCCGCGGTATCGAAGTGCCGTCGCTGGACCGCGATAAAACGTGGCACTTTGTTCCCGCGAAGCAGGCGGGCGACGAGGTGACGGGCGGCGAAGTGCTGGGCACCGTGCAGGAGACAGATATTGTCAGCCACAAGATCATGCTTTCGCCCATGCAGAAAGGCACCGTTGTTGCATTGACGGAAGGGGATTATACCATCACCGACACCATCGGCACGCTGAAGACGGACGCCGGTGAAGTGCCGCTGACGCTGATGCAGAAATGGCCCGTCCGCCGCGGCAGACCCTACCGCAAAAAACTGTCGCCCGACCTGCCCCTTGTTACCGGTCAGCGCGTCATCGACACGCTGTTCCCGATCGCGAAAGGCGGCGTCGCCGCCATTCCCGGACCCTTCGGCAGCGGCAAAACGGTAACACAGCACCAGTTGGCGAAGTGGGCGCAGGCGGATATTGTCGTCTATATCGGCTGCGGCGAACGCGGCAACGAAATGACCGACGTTCTGAACGAGTTCCCGGAACTTGTGGACCCCAACACCGGCAAATCGCTGATGGAGCGTACGGTGCTGATCGCCAACACCTCGGATATGCCCGTTGCGGCGCGTGAAGCGTCCATTTACACGGGTATCACCATCGCCGAATATTTCCGCGATATGGGCTACTGCGTGGCGCTGATGGCCGATTCCACCTCACGTTGGGCAGAAGCCCTGCGCGAGATGTCCGGCCGTCTGGAAGAGATGCCCGGTGAAGAGGGTTATCCGGCCTACCTCGGATCGCGTCTGGCGCAGTTCTATGAGCGTGCCGGCCGCGTGATCACCCTCGGAAGCGGCGAGGAGGGCGCCCTGTCCGTTATCGGCGCCGTATCGCCCCCCGGCGGTGATATTTCGGAGCCCGTTTCCCAGGCGACCCTGCGCATCGTAAAAGTTTTCTGGGGACTGGATTCCAACCTCGCTTACAAGCGCCACTTCCCGGCCATCAACTGGCTGACCAGTTACTCGCTGTACGCCGACACGCTCGGCGCGTGGTTCAACAAGAACGTCAATCCCGAATGGATGACGCTTCGCGGCAAGATGATGACGCTGCTTTCCGAAGAGGCGTCGCTTGACGAGATCGTCAAACTTGTCGGTATGGACGCCCTTTCGCCGACAGACCGTTTGAAAATGGAGGCCGCCCGTTCCATTCGCGAAGACTTTTTGCACCAGTTGGCGTTCCACGAGGTCGACACCTATTCCTCGCTGCACAAACAGTACCTGATGATGAAACTCGTGATCCTGTACTATGAGCAGTCGAAGGAAGCGCTTGAAAGGAACGCGGATATCGAGACGCTCGCCGCGCTGCCCGTCCGTGAGGCGATCGGCCGCTTTAAGTACGTTCCCGAAAAAGACGTGGACGAGGAATTTGACAAAGTGAAGGCGACGCTTGCCGTTCAAATCGACGACGCCTGCAACCGAGAGGAGGAGTAACGATGCCGAAAGAATACAGAACGCTGGAAGAAGTCGCCGGCCCGCTGATGCTGGTGCGCGACGTGGAAGGCGTGAAGTACGAGGA
Source organism: Oscillospiraceae bacterium (assembly GCA_902796315.1). Classification (GTDB taxonomy): domain Bacteria; phylum Bacillota; class Clostridia; order Oscillospirales; family Acutalibacteraceae; genus DTU089. The sequence continues at coordinate 12,100 of CADBON010000043.1, forward strand.
ACTCGGTGAAATCGAACTCGCCGACGGCGAGACCCGCCGCTGCCGCGTACTCGAAGTGAACGGCAGCAACGCCCTCGTGCAGTTGTTTGAAAACTCCACCGGTATCAACCTCTCCAGTTCCAAGATCCGTTTTTTGGGGCGGCAGTTGGAACTGGGCGTGTCGATGGATATGCTGGGCCGCGTCTTTGACGGACTTGGCCGTCCGATCGACGACGGTCCGGAAATCATTCCCGAAAAACGGCTGGACGTCAACGGACAGCCCATCAACCCCGCGGCGCGTCAATACCCGCAGGAGTTTATTCAGACCGGCGTATCCGCCATCGACGGACTGAACACGCTTGTCCGCGGTCAAAAGCTGCCGATTTTCTCGGCGAGCGGTTTGCCGCACGCCCAACTTGCGGCGCAGATCGCACGCCAGGCAAAGGTGCTGGGCGACAACGAGCAGTTCGCCGTCGTGTTCGCCGCCATGGGTATCACGTTTGAAGAGAGCAACTACTTTATCGAAAGTTTCCGCAGCACGGGCGCGCTTGAGCGCACGGTCATGTTCTCAAACCTTGCGAACGACCCCGCCATCGAGCGTATCGCCACGCCGAAAATGGCGCTTACCGCCGCCGAATATAAAAAAAAAAAAAAAGGGATGCACGTGCTGGTCATTCTGACCGATATCACGAACTATGCCGACGCTCTGCGTGAGGTTTCCGCCGCACGTAAGGAAGTGCCCGGCCGCCGCGGTTACCCCGGTTATATGTATACCGACCTCGCCTCGATTTACGAGCGCGCGGGCCGTCAGCAGGGGAAGCCCGGCAGCATTACGATGATCCCGATCCTCTCCATGCCCGAGGACGACAAGACGCACCCGATCCCCGACCTTACCGGCTATATCACCGAAGGTCAGATCATTCTTTCGCGCGAACTCTACCGCAAGGGCTTTATGCCGCCCATCGACGTTCTGCCGTCGCTGTCGCGTCTGAAAGACAAGGGTATCGGCGAAGGAAAGACCCGCGCCGACCACTCCAACACGATGAACCAGTTGTTCTCGGCGTACGCCCGCGGCAAAGACGCGAAAGAACTGATGATCGTTTTGGGCGAGGCCGCGCTTACCGACATCGACAAGCTTTACGCGAAATTTGCCGACGAATTTGAAAAACGCTATATCGCGCAAGGGTTTGACACCGACCGCTCGATCGAAGAAACGCTCAACATCGGTTGGGATCTGCTGCGCATTTTACCGCGCAGCGAATTGAAGCGTATCAGCGACAAATTCCTTGATGAATACTACGACAAAAAGTAATCCCGATTATCCGCGAAAGGCGGTGACAACATGGCGATCCTGAACGTAAACCCGACGCGCATGGAGTTGACGAACCTCAAACGCAAACTCACCACGGCGCGGCGCGGTCATAAACTGCTGAAAGACAAGCGCGACGAGCTGATGCGGCGCTTTTTGGACCTTGTGCGCGAGAACAAACAGCTGCGCCGCGAGGTCGAGCAGGGGCTGAAAAAAGCCAACGGCTATATGTCGCTGGCGCGTTCCGCCATGAGTGACGAAGCGCTCAACGTTGCCCTGCTGATGCCCAAGCAGGAGATGTACCTTGACATCAGCGAAAAGAACGTTATGAGCGTGATGATCCCCGAGTTCAGCGTCAAATTCAAAACGGCAGACGAGAACGACGTCTATTCTTACGGTTTCGCCGACACGGCCATTGACCTTGACGAAGCAGTGGCCGCGTATGCCGAGATCATGCAGAAAATGATCCGGCTTGCGGAGGTCGAAAAGGCCTGCAGTCTGATGGCTGCCGAGATCGAAAAGACGCGTCGCCGCGTTAACGCGCTGGAGTACGTGATGATCCCGCAATATGAAGAGACCATCAAGTATATCACGATGAAACTGGACGAAAACGACCGCAGCACCACCACCCGCCTGATGAAGGTGAAAGATATGATGCTGGAGCAGGCACACCATTATTCGCAGCATAGGGCGCAGGAGTAAATATGGAAGACAACGACCTTTTCTTTGACGGCGTTACGCGCAGCAGCCCCAAAAGCGTGCTGGGCGTGAAACTGCTGATTTGTTACGCGCTGGCGTCGTTGGACGAACCGATCGCGCGACAGAATTTTTGCGCGTTTTTACAAAAAGAAGGTTACGTCAATTTCTTCACCGCCAACACCGTTTTGGACGAACTGATCACCGACGGTACCGTGATCGAACTGGATTACCACGGAAAGCCGTCGCTTCAGGGCACGCCCAAAGGCAAAGAAATCGCCGCGACGCTTGAAAACGAACTCTATGCAAGCGTCCGTGAGGGCGTGGTAAAGGGCTGTCTGAAACTGGTTTCCCGCGAGCGGAGCGAACGTGAAAACGACGTCCTGATCGAGAAGAAAGACGACGGTTATGACGTGACGCTGCAGATCAAAAACGCGGACGATATTTTGCTTGCGGTGACCGTAAAAGTGGCGGACGCCCTGCAAGCCGAACAGTTGAAAGAGGGCTTTTTGAAATCGCCCGGCGCCCTTTATTCCGACATCATAAAGCGGTTGACCGAAAACGAAGAATGACCAAAGAAAAACAGACCCGAAGAGATTCGGGTCTGTCGCTTTGTTCAGCAGTTGCAGCAGCCGGGCTGGGGGGTAGTGGAGCCGCAAAGCATATCGCAGCGGTTCGGCGGGAAGAATTCGTCGACGGGGAAGCAGATCTTTTTGAAGGCGTCGCAGGGGCTTTCGGTCTCGCAGGTGCATTCCTTCGTCGGTACGCAGAAATCATACGCCGGCATCAGCATCTGCACGTCGCGCTCCAGTTGAATAACGGTGAACAGACCGAGCGTGACCTTAACGGCTTTTTCGGCACCGCTGTCCACAAAGTTCCCGTCAAAGCAATTGGCAATCGGAGCGGGGATGCCGACGGGCACGGGCCCTGCGGTATTGCAGCAATCGATGACCGTGCAAAGCTGGGCGTCAAGCCCTACGGGTTCGACACACTGCACCTTGGCGGTGGGGGTGGTGTTGCCAACGGGCATCTGCACGTCGTTGCCACCGGGGACAAAGGCAGAGGAAAAGATTTTGACGTTGCCCTCGCTGCCGTACAGAACGCACTTTTTATCGAAGGTAACAAGGCCGTCAAACGTCACGGGCGGGCAGTTGGGGGCGCTGAAGGCGTCGAGCTTTACCTTGATAAAGAACGTGAGATTGACAGAATAATAGCCGCGGTTAAAGGGGATTCGCTCGACCTCAACAACGCAGTTGAGTATTTCGGCGGAGCGGTAGCGGACCGAAATGGCGTTGTTGACGATATTCTGTGCACAGTCGGTTAAGTAGACCCGTAAATCGGCGAGGCAGTCTTTATCGGCGCAGGAATCGTAAACGCGGTTCGTGTCGACACAGACGGCCTCTTTGATGCGATGCAGATCGCAGTTCGGCTTGTTGTCAGCCATAGTGGTTCCTCCTGAATGCAGTATTGAAGACGGCTGAAACCGTCAGCCCGAACTTCATTACCATTCTATGGAGGAATCTTTGTTTTGTGAACAATTATACGCCGGTCAAGTCAAATGGAGGTACATATTCCTCTTTGGCAGATGAAAGCTCCTGCATAAAACCGTCCTCGATACCCGCCGCAAACAGATAATCGGCCGCCTCATCGTATTCTTCTTGCGTCAGACGCCGTCCGAGTTCATCGGCGGAATATGCGCCGTTGGGCGTATACTGGCTCATGAAACTGAAAAGAATATCGCCGGGAGCGAAGTTGGACGATACCCAGTCGATGACTTTTTTTGTATTGTCAAGACAGCCGGGCAACAGCAGATGCCGCAGGACGACCCCGCTTTTCAGCAGGCCGTCTTCGTCCGTTTTGTAGGGCCCGACTTGCCGGAACATCTCGCGCACGGCGGCCGTCGCGGTTTCAAAATACCCGGGCGCGCTGCTGTATTTTACGGCCAGCGCATTATCGGCATATTTGAGGTCGGGAAGGTAGATTTGCACCTTGCCATCAAGCAGGCGGAGCGATTCCAACCGCTCGTAACCGCCGCAGTTCCACACGACGGGAACGGGCAGGGCGGGGGAGAGTGACTGCGCGATCGGCCGCACAAAATGGGAGCCGGTCACAAGATTGATGTTATGAGCGCCCTGTGCGATCAGTTCGCCGTAAATCTCGCGAAGGCGGTCGACCGTCACTTCTTTTCCTTTGCCGCCGCGACTGATTTCGCGGTTCTGACAATACACACACTGCATATTGCAGCCGCTGAAAAAAACGGCGCCGCTGCCGGAACTGCCGCTGATGGGCGGTTCTTCCCAATAGTGAAGGGCGGCTCTTGCGACGACGGGCAATTCGCCCATTCTGCAAAAGCCGTGTTGTTTGGCTCTGTCGACCCCGCAGAGGCGGGGACAATCACTGCAAACCACGTTCTTCCCTCCGTTTCGAAAGTATTGTAGCACAGCGGCAAAATGAATGCAAGACAAGGAAATATGAACGATTGTTCAACAATGGGAAAAATCGGTTAAAAGCATTGAACTTTTCTTCATATAATGGTATAATACAATGAAATTATTTTAAGTGGATTTTCCGGGAAAGGAGGGGAGCGCGTGGTCATTTTCGGTGTGGACCCCGGTTACGCCATTGTCGGGTGCGGGATCGTGCGATACGAGGCCGCCCGTTTCTCGCTGATCGGGTACGGCGCGGTCACCACCGACAAAGACATGCCCTTCCCGGACCGTCTCGTCAAGATCTACCGCGATATGACGGAGCGGCTGGCGCAGTTCAAGCCGGACGCCGTCAGTATGGAGCGTCTGTACTTCAACACGAATACAACGACGGCTATCGACGTTGCCCAGGCAAGGGGCGTTACAGTACTGGCCGTACGCGAAGCGGGCATCCCGCTGTATGAATACACGCCCCTGCAGGTCAAGCAGAGCATCACCGGTTACGGCCGCGCCGAAAAACGGCAGGTGCAGGAAATGACCAAGACCCTGCTGAATCTGGACGCGATCCCGAAACCCGACGACGCTGCCGACGCGCTCGCGCTCGCCATTTGCCACGCACATTCCAGCGGTTCGCTGATTTTCAACAATCATTAAGGAGAACGTTATGCTTTACAGTCTGACCGGTTCCGTTGTCTATACCGACGACCAGAGCGCCGCCGTTTCGTGCGGCGGTGTGGCGTTTCAATGCTTTACCTCACGCAATACGCTCGCCCACCTGCGCGACGGTGAAGAGGTCACGCTCTATACGCACCTTGCCGTGCGGGAAGACGCGCTGACGCTGTACGGCTTTTTTACTCAGGATGAACTCGCCGCTTTCCGGATGCTGATCGGCATCAACAAAGTTGGCCCGAAGGTGGCGCTCGCCATTCTTTCGGCATTGACGACCGACGACCTTGCCGTCGCGATCTCCGCCGGTGACGACAAAAAACTCTGCATGGCCAACGGCGTCGGTCCCCAGCTCGCCAAGCGCATTATTCTGGAACTGAAAGACAAAATCGCCGGCGCATCGTTCGTTTCCGACGCCGTTTCGGGTGACGCGGCGGCCGCGGCGCAGTCCGGCAAACTCGGCAGTACGGCCGAAGCGGTCTCGGCGCTTGTGGCGCTCGGCTACTCGCAAAGCGAGGCATCCGTCGCTGTCGGGCGGCTCGATCCCTCAATGGGCGTGGAGGAAATGATCCGCCAGGCCCTGAAAAGCATGACCATCAAGTTTTAACGGAGAAGTGCTATGGATGATTTCTTTATTGCCGAAGACGCGGAACGCGTAGTCGTTCCCGAATTCACAACGGCGGATACCGACCTTGAAACGTCGCTGCGCCCGCACACGCTCGATGAGTACGTCGGTCAGGACAAAGTCAAAAAGAACCTTGCCGTCTACATCGCCGCCGCCAAAAACCGTCGAGAGGCGCTTGACCACGTGCTGCTGTACGGCCCGCCCGGCCTGGGCAAAACGACGCTTGCCGGCATTGTCGCCAACGAGATGGGTGTGCAGATCCGCGTTACCAGCGGTCCCGCGATCGAAAAGCCCGGCGATTTAGCCGCGCTGCTGACGTCGCTGAACGACGGCGATGTGCTGTTTATCGATGAGATCCACCGCCTGTCACGTGCGATTGAAGAAGTGTTGTATCCCGCGATGGAGGATTTTGCCCTGGATATCATCATCGGCAAGGGCCCGTCCGCCCGCTCCATCCGTCTGGACTTAAAGCACTTTACGCTGATCGGCGCGACCACCCGCTGGGGCGCCCTTTCCGCGCCGCTGCGCGATCGGTTCGGGATGATCTTGCGGCTGGAGTTATACTCGCCCGACGACCTTGCCCGCATCATCAAACGCAGTGCCGGGATACTTGATATTGAAATCGAAGACGACGCCGCTCTTGAGATCGCGTCACGCTCACGCGGAACGCCGCGTATTGCCAACCGTCTGCTGAAACGCGCACGCGATTTTGCCGAAGTGCTCGGCAACGGAAAAATCACCGTCGAGTCGGCGCAGAATGCGCTGAATAAAATGGAGATCGACGAACTCGGGCTGGATCTTGTGGACCGCAACCTTATGCGGGCTATGATCGAAAATTACAACGGCGGCCCCGTCGGTCTTGACACCATCGCCGCCATGATCGGCGAGGAGGCCATCACGATCGAGGACGTGTACGAGCCGTACCTGATGCAGCTCGGGTTTTTGGCCCGCACACCGCGCGGTCGCAAGGTGACGCCCGCCGCATACCGGCATCTCGGCATCGCTTATGAGTCGGTCGACGACGTGCAAGACTCGTTCGAATCGTATTAAATGCTTTTGGAGGGATTCATTTGGGTAGATTATTCGGCACGGACGGCGCGCGTGGCGTCGCCAACTCCGAACTCAGTTGTGAACTTGCCATGCAGATCGGCCGCGCGGCCGCCATGGTGCTGACCGAGCAGGACAATAAACGTCCCCGCGTGCTGATCGGAATGGACACGCGTGCCTCCTCACAGATGCTGGAAGCATCGATCGCGGCAGGGCTTTGCTCTGTCGGCGCGGACGTGATGCTGCTGGGCGAGATCCCCACGCCCGCCGTCGCGTATCTTGTGAGAAAATACAAATACGACGCGGCCATTATGATCTCCGCCTCGCACAACCCGTGCGAATACAACGGCATCAAGATTTTCCGCGGCAACGGCTACAAACTGCCCGACTCGCTGGAAGAAGAGATCGAAAAGATCATTCTTGACAAAACACAGGTGCCGCCCGTGATGGTCGGCGGCGACGTCGGTCGTATCACACGCTCGCGCGTTTCGCGGCTGGACTATATCGAGTACCTGAAAACGATCGCCGAAGCCGAGTTGAACGAATACGGCTTGCGCGACTTTTCGGGACTGCGGATCGCCGTGGACTGCGCAAACGGCGCGGCGTGGCAAATTGCGCCGAGTCTGTTTATGGCGCTGTGCCCCGACTGCTTCTTTATGTCGTCGCACCCCAACGGCGTGAACATCAACGACAAGTGCGGCTCCACACATCTTGAAGCGCTGCAGGACTTCGTCGTTCGCAACGAGTGCGACTGCGGCCTTGCCTTTGACGGCGACGCCGACCGCTTCCTGGCGGTGGACGAAAAGGGGAACGTCGTGGACGGCGACAAGCTGATCGCCATCTTTGCCAAGCACATGAAAGAAAAAGGCCGCCTGAAAGGCGATACCGCTGTTGTGACCGTCATGAGCAACATGGGCTTCTATAAGTTCTGCGAAGCGAACGGCATCCACTGCGAAAAGACCAAGGTCGGCGACCGTTACGTGCTTGAAAACATGCTGCAAAACGACTACAGCATCGGCGGCGAGCAATCCGGCCACATCATCTTTCTTGACAACGCCACCACCGGCGACGGCGAACTGTCCGCCCTGAAACTGCTGTGCGTGATGAAAGAGACGGGCCGCTCGCTCTCGGACCTCGCGTCCGAAATGACGGTCTACCCGCAGGTGCTGGTGAACGTGCGCGTTTCCGATTTCGGCAAGGCGCGCTTCCCGCGCGACAAAGAAGTGCAATCCGCCATTGCCGAAGCCGAAAAGGAACTCGGCGAAGAGGGGCGCGTGCTGGTTCGCGTTTCGGGAACCGAACCGCTTGTGCGTGTGATGCTGGAAGGTTCCGATATCGATAAGATCACCGTCCTCGCCGACGAACTGGCGCAGGTCGTGAAGGAGAGATTGCTGTAATGCGTGTCAGCGACGGCTGGAAAGACTATGAACTGCTCGACTGCTCGGACGGCGAACGTCTGGAGCGGTGGGGCGACGTGGTCTTGATCCGTCCGGACCCGCAAGCCATCTGGAACACCCCGCGCAAACACCCGCTGTGGCACGGCGCGCACGCCCGCTATCACCGCTCCGCCTCCGGCGGCGGCTCGTGGGAGTTCTACAAACAAACGCCCGAAACGTGGCAGATCGCGTACCGCGACCTGCACTTCAACCTCAAACCGATGGGCTTCAAGCACACGGGCGTCTTTCCCGAGCAGGCGTGCAACTGGGATCTGGTGCGCGACTTCATAAAGAAAAGCGGCCAAAGCGACGTCAAGGTGCTCAACCTGTTTGCGTACACCGGCGCCGCAACCGTCAGCGCACTTGCGGCGGGCGCGGCTGTCGTACATGTCGACGCCGCCAAAGGCATGGTGCAATGGGCGAAAGAGAATGCCGCCGCATCCGGCGTTGCAGACAGACCCGTTCGCTGGATCGTGGACGACTGTATGAAGTTTGTGGCACGTGAGATCCGCCGCGGCAACCGCTACGACGTGCTGATCATGGATCCGCCGTCATACGGACGCGGCCCGGGCGGCGAGGTTTGGAAACTGGAAGAAAAGTTATATGAGTTTTTGACGCAGTGCACCGCCGTTCTCAGCGACGACCCGCTCGCCGTCCTGCTCAACTCCTATACGACGGGACTTTCGCCCGCCGTGATGAGTTACCTGCTGAACACAACGGTCGGCGCTCGCTTCGGAGGCGCGGCCGACGCCGATGAAATCGGTCTGCCGGTCACGGCAAGCGGCCTTGTTTTGCCGTGCGGTTCGACCGCTGTTTGGACACGATTATGAAAAACGAAGTTCTACGATTTGACAACGTCACGTTCTGCTACGATACGGAGCGACCCGAACACACCGCGGTACGTGATTTGAGTTTTTCCTTGTACGAGGGAGAGTTCACCTGCATTTTAGGCCATAACGGCTCCGGAAAATCGACCGTCGCAAAGCTATGCAACGCGTTGCTGCTGCCGACGTCGGGAACGGTGACCGCTTACGGCCTTGATACCGCCGTCGAAGCAAACGAAAATGAGATCCGCCGCAACGTGGGTATGGTCTTTCAAAACCCCGACAACCAACTGGTGGCGACCATTGTGGAAGACGACGTGGCGTTCGGCCCCGAAAATCTCGGCTTGCCGCGAGAAGAGATCGCCGCCCGTGTAGACGAGGCGCTTCGCCTTGTCGGGATGACGGAGTTTCGCAAGCACGAGCCGCACCGTCTTTCGGGCGGGCAAAAACAGCGGGTCGCCATCGCCGGCGCGCTGGCCATGCAAACGCGCTGCCTTGTACTGGACGAACCGACCGCCATGCTGGATCCGCAGGGCAGGCAAGAGGTAATGGAAGCGCTGTTCAAGCTCAAGCGCGAACTCGGCATCACCGTCGTGCTGGTCACGCATTTTATGTCCGAGGCAGTCGCCGCCGACCGCGTACTTGTGATGAACGACGGCAAGCTCTGCATGGACGGCACGCCGCGCGAGGTGTTTGCCCACAGCGAGGAATTGTCGGCGATCGGCCTTGCGGTACCCAAACCGCTGGAAATCGCCCGCACGCTTCGGCAAAACGGAATTCCGATCGACGACGTGCTGACCGCCGACGAGTTGGCGCAGGCGTTTTACAACGCATTCACGTAATTTTCAAGAGGTCTTTATGGCAGTTTTAACGGTACAAAATCTTTGCTACGGCTACGCAAAAGGCACCCCGTTTGAGAAGGCGGTCCTGCACGACGTGTGCTGCACCTTCGGCGAGGGCGAGATCGTGGCCGTTATCGGCCACACAGGTTCCGGCAAAAGTACCTTACTGCAGCATCTGAACGGCCTTTTGAAACCCGATTCCGGCGACGTTCTGCTGGACGGCGAAAGTATTTACCGCAGCAAAGCCGCTCTGCGCGAGTGCCGCTTCCGCGTCGGTATGTGCTTTCAGTACCCCGAGCAGCAGTTGTTCGAGTCCACCGTCCGCGACGATATTGCCTTCGGACCAAAAAATCAAAAACTGGCCGCCGACGAGATCGACCGCCGCGTGAAAGAATCGCTTGCCTACGTCGGTTTGCGTGAATCTTACGCCGATAAATCACCTTTTGATCTGTCGGGCGGCGAGAAGCGGCGCGTTGCCATTGCAGGCGTTCTGGCAATGGAACCGGAAGTGCTGATCCTTGACGAACCGTCCGCGGGGCTTGATCCCGCCGGAAAGAAGGCCCTTCTCAAACTCATTACCGATTACCACGCCCAAACCGGCAGTACGGTCATTTTCGTCTCGCACGATATGGACGACGTTGCCGAAATCGCTGACCGCGTACTCGTACTCTCAAAAGGCCGCGCCGTTATGAGCGGAACAACACGCGAGGTATTCGCCCGCGCCGATGAACTGCTTGAGATGGGGCTTGGACTTCCCGAAGCGACGTCGGTCATGCTGCGCCTTCGTCACGAGGGTCTTGACGTTCCCACCGACGTTTTCACCGCCGAGGAAGCGGCGGCCGCTTTGCTGGCGTTTGCCCGAAAGGGGGCGGGGGTATGATTCGCGATATTTCCATCGGGCGTTATTTCCCTGCAAAATCGTTCGTCCACGCGATGGACGCCCGCGCAAAACTGCTGTTGACGCTGGCTATGATCGTGGTCACGTTCCTCTGCAAAAACCTGTATTCGCTTGCGGCGCTGTGCGCGTTCACGATTCTCGTCTATCTCAGTTCGCGGCTGAAACCGCTGCTGATCCTCAAAAGTCTGAAACCGCTGCTGCCGCTGCTGATCCTGACCGTAATCATGCAGGTCATTTTCACGAAGACCGGCACGCCCGTTCTGACGGTCGGCAAGTTTTCCGTCTATGACGACGCACTTATCATGTCGCTGTTTGTGTGCGTGCGCATACTGGTGCTGATCGTTGTCAGTTCGCTGCTGACCTATACGACCTCGCCCACCCGGTTGACGGACGCCATTGAGCGTTTGCTGTCGCCGCTCAAGCATTTGAAAATCGACGTCGGCACCTTTGCGATGATGATGACGATCGCACTTCGCTTCATCCCGACGCTGATCGATGAGATCGACCGACTGACCTCCGCTCAAAAGGCGAGGGGAGCCGACTTCGAGAGCGGCAACCTGATCCAGCGCGTGAAATCCTTATTCCCGATCTTTATTCCGCTGTTCGTTTCGGCCATTCAGCGCGCATCGGAGTTGGCGGACGCCATGATCTGCCGCTGTTATACCGGCGAAGGCCGCACCAGTTACCGCGTGATGAAATTCGGCTGGCGCGACGCCGTGGCGCTGCTTGCGGTCGCCGTCTTTACGGGCGGCGTGATCACGCTGAACGTGCTGTTTGCGCCGTTGCTGTGAGGTGGCCATGAGAAACCTGTTATTCAAAGCCGCGTTCTGCGGCGAAGCGTTTCACGGCTGGCAGATGCAAGCCAACGCCGTTACCGTGCAAGGCGAACTGACGAACGCCTGGGAACGGCTGACGGGAGAGCACCCGAACATTATCGGCTGCAGCCGCACCGACGCGGGCGTACACGCACGGGAGTATTATTTCAGCGTGAAAACCGACGCCACCGTGCCGGTCGACCGTTTCCCCGCGGCGCTGACGTCCGCAAAACTGCCGCCCGCTATCGCATTGTATGAATGCCGCGAGGTGCCGCAAGGGTTCAACGCCCGCTTTGACTGCGAGAAAAAAGAGTACGAATACCGCATCGCCGTCAGCGACGTTCAATCGCCGTTTGACGTCGGCCGCGCCTTTTGGTGCAGACGGCAGCTTGACGCCGAACGGATGAATGCGGCTGCCGGTACGTTTGTGGGGACCCACGACTTTTCCGCGTTCTGTGCTGCCGATACGGACGTGCAGAGCAAGGTGCGCACCATTTACTCGGCAGAGGTCACGCGAACCGGGCCGTACGTTTGCTTTACCGTGTGCGGCGACGGCTTTCTCTACAATATGGTGCGCATTATGGCCGGCACGCTGCTGTACGTCAGCGACGGTAAGATCGCCGTCGAGGACGTTCCCTCCATCATCGAGAGCAAAGACCGAACCGCGGCCGGGCTGACGATGCCGCCTGACGGGCTCTATCTGAACCGCGTCGTAATGAAACAATCCGCTTTTACAGAGGACGAGAAAGAATGAAAAAACTCAAGTTCAAAGAACTGAATACCGGTTATGAAGGGGAGAAGACCATGCGCGAGCGAAAACCCATGACGCCGCGCCGCCGTGCCGTTCTCGTCATAGTCGCAACGCTTGTACTCGCGTTTTTGATCGTGTTCCTGCTGTCACGGTTCGGCATCGTGCCGCTCGGATCGCTCGCCGCACGAGCGGGCGCCGTCTTATCGGGCGACGAAAAACGCTTCCCGCTCGGCGTCAACACCGACAGCACACTGGACATTGACAAACTCGGCTCCAACCTGCTGGTACTGACGACCGACAATTACACGGTCTATTCCGAGAAGGGGCGCGAATTGTTTTCAAGTCCGCACACCTTCGTCCGTCCGGCCGTCAGCGTCAGCGGCGACCGCGCCGTGATCTATGACCGCGGCGGCACCGGGTTCATGCTGATCACGGCATCAAAACCGATTTACAGCGGCGACGCAAGCGGTACGATCCTTGCCGCGGCGCACGGCAAAAAAGGCAACTACGCGCTGGCTACACGTGCCAACGGCGCAACCAGCCGTCTGGACGTTTACAACCGCAATCACGGCCTCGTCTTTTCCTACCAGTCGGCTGACGAGTATATCACCGCGATCACACTGTCGCAGGACGGCAAGTTTGCGGGGATCGCGGCCGTCGGCGCCAAGAACGGTGACCTGTACACGGTAGTTGACTATTTCGGTTTCGCCTACAAAGAACCCTTGAACCGGCAGGTATTCGACGGCGTTTCACCTTTGAAAATCGATTTCACGACCGACACGTCGCTGACGCTGTTCACCGAAAAGGGGATCTACCGCGTTCGTAAAAGCGCCAAAAAGAACGACGCGGTCGCGACCTTTTATCAATCGGAATTCACGTCCTATTCCGAGAACGAAAAAGGCCGCTACGCGTTGGTGCTTGCCAAGTACGGCAGTTCGGATAAGTATGAGATACAACTTTTCAACGGGTACGGCAAAAAGGTCGATTCCTTCTCATGCGACGAGCCCGTCAGAACTGTTGCTTTGAGCAAAAAGTACGTGTTTGCTCTGACCCAGGAGCACATTCTCGTCTACAACTTCCACGGCGGGCTGGTCAGCAAAATCGCCCTCTCAGGCGAAGCGTATGACATTTACCCGTCGGACGATATCATCTTTGTGACCACGCTTGACCGCATCGTGCGGTGCTATTCTTACGGCGATACCTCCGTTTCCCTGACGGGAAAGGAGTAAAGCATATTTGGCCTTTTAAGGAGGGTTTTTTATGACGTACGTAGTTGACATTGTTCTGCTGGCGCTCGCTGTCCTCATCATTGTGATCTCCGCCAAAAAGGGCTTTGTCGTTTCCGTGATGGAGATGTGCTCGCTTGTCATCTCTGCTTTTGCGTCGGCAAAGCTGTTCAAACCGCTGACGGACGCCATGTTCCGAGGGTTTCTCACCGACATGCTTCGCACGAAGTTGAAAAACTCGATCGACGACCACTACCAGCTTCTCTCTTACACCGAGAAAATTCAACGTATGGTCGACACGCTGCCGGAAAGCGGCATCCGCCTTGCCAACAAGATCATGAACACGGATATCCACAAAACGATCAACACCGTTTCGCAGAAATGCGCGAACGCCGATGACCCGACACTGATCGACGAGTTTGCGACCAAGGTTTCCCAGTATGTTCTCAAGCCCATCGTTGAGGTCGCCGTCTTTATCGTGCTGTTCGTGTTGATCGCCATCATCATCCGTCTCATCGTAAAAGCCGCTAAAGAAGTTCTGGAAAAGATCCCCGTCGTCGGCAAGGTCGACGTCCTGCTGGGCGGCCTGCTCGGCGCGGTAAAGGCGCTTGCGCTGATTTTCGTGCTGTGCGTGATTATGTACTTCCTGTATAATTCCACCAAAGACGAAACGCTGATAAAGGGAATAGGCGGGTCGCGCATCTATCAATTTGTGACCGAGCACACATCATCGCTGCAAGGTCTGTTATC
>CADBON010000044.1 GCA_902796315.1 Oscillospiraceae bacterium
GCGTTCCTGGTCGGTCTGCGTGAAACCTGCAAAAACACGACCTCGATCGACAGGATGACCTATTCGCGAAGCGGAAATACATTTACGATAAAGTGGTGACAACAATGAGCAACTACCCCATCAAATTTGCCCTGATCACCGACCCGCACTATTTCTCGGCAAAGCTCGGCTGTACCGGCGACGCCTATGAGCGCCGCGCGGCATCCGACCAAAAAATGCTCGCCCCGTCTCGCGGAGCGGTCATTGCGGCGCTGGAAAAGATCAAAACCAGCGGCGCCCGGTTTTTGCTGATACCGGGCGATCTGTCCAACGACGGCGAGCGCTGTTCGCACGAAGAAATGCGCGAACTGCTGTACGAGTTCAAAAAGACGATGCCCGTCTTCGTCACGACCGCAACGCACGACTGGTGCTGTGACGGCAATCCCCGCCGCTATGAGGGCGATCAGGTATTTCACGACGTCGACACCGTTCCCGTCGGCGAACTTCGTGATTTTTACAAAGATTTCGGCCCCGAAGACGCGGTGAGCGAGTTCTTTACCCATCAGCACAACTCCAGTTACGCCGCCCGTCCCTGCGAGGGGCTGACGGTGCTGTGCCTGAACGACGATCAGAACGGAGACCCCTGCACCGGCTCCGGCTATTCGGAGGAGCATTGGGCATGGATAGCCGAGCAGGTCGCGGCCGCTAAAGCGCGCGGCGACAAGGTCGTTGCCATGCAGCACCACCATATGTTCCTGAGCGAGTTTATGCGCGTGATCAACGGAAACGGCTCGGTGCAGTACAAGGAAGAAATGGCCCGGCGCTTTGCCGATATGGGGATGCCGGTCATGTTCACGGGACACTCGCACATGACCTCTATCCGCAAGATCGTCACCGACGCGGGCAACCCCTTCTATGAGATCAACGTCGGCTCCATCAGCGGTTATCCCGCGCCGATCCTGTACGGCACGGTGACCGAGGACGGTATTCAGATCAACACCGAGTACCTCGACAGTTTCACCTACGACGGCAAGACCTATACCAACGACGATTTGCGCGAACACGCCACGCTGCTGTTCAAAAACGTGATCGACGCCGCACACACCGGCGACAAACGCCGGTTCGAGGCGCTGATGGAATCGCTGAGCATGAGCCACGAAAAGGCAGACAAGCTTTGGAAAAAAGCCAAACCCGCCCTGCGCTGGCTCGAAAAGCTGCGCGTTCGCAAGGCGGCGCGGATCATCAACTTTATCGCCTGCGGTCAGCAGATCGACCGAAAGGCCGCGAAAGAGATCGGCGACCTGCACGTAACGCAGATCATTTACGACACCTTCGCCGCCATTCTCGACGGTTCGCGCGACAAGCACCCCGAGGGCACGGCCTATTACAAGGTCTTTGTCGGCGCCTGCGCCTTTCCGCTCAAGATGGTCAAGCGTTTTCACATCAAAAACGGCGGCCTGCTGCGCACGCTGACGCACCTCAAAGACGCGGCGCCCGAACTGATGACGGGCGGCCCGCTGAACAACACCGATTATTTCATCGAGTGGGAAAACCTTTTGGTGAACAATCAATAATACTTGCCGAAAAAGGGCATAAAAAAAGAGCCGTACGGCTCTTTTTTGTTTCGTAAACGTCTCGGTCAGCGGTATTCGCGGAACAGTTTTTCAAAGGCGGGCAGCGCGCGTTCGATCATTTCGGGCTTGACGCAGTAGGCGATCCGCACGAAGCCGGGCATCCCGAAACTGTCGCTCGGGACGAGAAGCAGATCGTATTGTTTCGCTTTTTCGCAAAAGGCACCCGCATCCGGCTCCGGCGAACGGACGAACATATAAAACGCGCCGTCGGGTTTGATAACGCTGTAACCGATTTCACACAGCCCGTTATAAAGCATGGTGCGGTTCTTTTCATAGATGTGGATATCGGCGGTATCGTCCAGGTGCCGGGCGACCGCGTACTGCATCAGACTGGGCGCGCAGACGTACCCGAGCGCGCGCCCCGCGCCGCAGACGGCGGCGAAGACGTCGCGAGCGGCTTTGCACGCGGGAGAAACGAAGATATAGCCGATGCGCTCGCCGGGGAGCGACAGCGCTTTGCTGAACGAATAGCAGACGACCGTGTTGTCGTAATACCGCGGCAGATACGGCACGGGCTCGCCCGTATAGACCAGCGGGCGGTACGGCTCGTCGGCGATCAGGAAAATGTCGGTGCCGTAGGCGGCCTGTTTTTCATTCAACAGCGCGGCAAGGCGAACGACGTCCGCTTCGGGCACGATCACACCCGAGGGATTGTTCGGGGAATTGAGGATCAGCGCCTTGGTGTGGGGCGTGATCGCTTTTTCGAGCGCGTCAAAGTCAAGCTGCAGATCGCTGCTTTTGCAGGGCACGACGACAAGCTTCGCGGGTGTGGTCTCGGTAAAGACGCGGTATTCGGGGAAGAACGGCGCAAAGGCGATGACCTCGTCCCCTTCTTCGGCCAAAGCGTTGAGGGTAATGCACAGCGAGGCGGCGGCGCCGCAGGTCATATAGACCAAATCAAACGGGGCATCCACACCGAACTTTGCGGAGATGTCGGCAGCCACGGCCTTGCGGACGGCAAGATCGCCGGGGCCGGAGGTGTAGCCGTGAAGGCTCTCGGCGGGGACGGTGTCCAAAAACTGTTTGAGCGTTTCGTTAAAAGCGGGCGGGCACGGCACGCTGGGATTGCCGAGACTGAAGTCAAAGACGTTCTCGGCGCCGATTTCGGCACGGCGCTTGTTGCCGTACTCAAAGATCTCGCGGATAACGGAACTCCGTTTCCCCAGATCCAGCATACGTTCGTTCAGCATGGTCTCACTCCTTAAGAAAGCAGGCCCGCACGTGGCGGGCCGCCTGTGTTGCGAAAATCGTCAGTTTTGTTTGGGCGCTTGAGCGGCGGCCTGTTCGGCCGCTTTGGCATTCTCGCGCTCCGCCCTTTCGACCACTTCGCCGAAGCCGTACACGACCGCCGACACAAAGCGGGCGAGCAGGATCAGCACGGCGACGACCAGGACGATGGGCATGGCCAGCATCGCCATCAACTGACCGCCGAGCAGTACCGCAAGGTACACTGCACCGACGGCGGTGCCCGTCACGATGAAAAACAGATTGAGGATGAACAGCACCAGCGAAAACCGTTTGAGCGACTGGGCGCTGCTCTTGAAAAAGCGGAAGTTAAAGGTAAGCTCCTCGTTCTCGGCTTCCTCTTTCTTGGGCGCTTTTTGCGCTTTCCGGTCCGGTTGCGGTTTTTGGGCCTTCGGCGCCGGCTGCGCAGCTGCGTCGGGCGGCGTTACGGGAGGCGTAACGGCTTTCGGCGCAGAGGTCGCCTCATCGGTTTCGGGGGCGTAGGAAAAGTTATTGTCAGCCATCTTCTTCCTCCGGTAAGCGATCAATACCAACCTTCGTCAAAATCGCCGGTGGCGAGTTCGACGCCGTTGACGTAGACAGCCTCGGTCACCTTTTGGCCGCTCGCGTTGGTGACGGGGATCGCCTGCGTAACGCTGTTGCCGTTGGCATCGGTCATCACGTCGCCGCTTTCGTCGGTAACGCCGACGATCTCGGTCGAGTCAACATAAGTCGTAAGAACGTCGGAAGCGGTAGAGGCGACCGTGCTTTCCGTCGTGCTCTCGTCAAGTTTTTCCTTTTTGCCGCATCCGGAAAGGACCGTAAGCAGCAAGGCGGCGGTCAGAAGCAGGGTGCAGAGGATGAAGAGTTTCTTTTTCATTGGGGTAACCTCCAAATAAAGTATTCGCGTTAACAGGTAACTCCCGCGTCGCGCAGCGCTGATTTCAGCGACGCGACGTCGGTAAAGACGGCGGCTTGCATCCCGAACGCCCGGGCGCCCTCGACGTTGTCGGCGCGGTCGTCGGTGAAGAAGCACTCCTCCGGCCGGACGCCGAACTTGCGGCAGAACAGATCGTAAATCTCGCGCCGCGGTTTCAGCGTTTTGTAGAGCGCGGAAATCAAGAAACCGTCCATCATCGTGAGGGCGGGCACCTCAAGATAGTGGTCAAAAAAGCGGGGTGTGGCGTTGGACAGCAGCAACACGCGGTACCCGGCCTCTTTGAGCGAGCGCACCAATTCGGCGGAGTCGGGCTTCGGGGGCATATAGGGATAAAAATCCATCAGCATCTCGGCAATGGTGGGCCGCACCGGCTCGGGCAGCAGCGGAACGACGCGGCGGACAGCATCCTCGGCGCGTTCGGTGCCCTCGTCAAGTCGGGCCCAGACGTCGGCGTGAAAGACCTTTTCGTTGAGTACGTCGTGATAGCGAGAGTCAAAATGCTCACGCAGGACGCGGTCGGTGTCAAAATCAATCAGGACGCCGCCCATATCAAAGGCAACCGTTGTAATCAAAATATCCCCCCGGGAGCAAGACTGCATTTATTTTACCATCTTGGGTTCATTTTTTCAACAAAAACCTAATAAATTTATAATTATTTCAAATATTTCTTTCTTTTTTGTCGAAAAGGTGCTATAATACGTTTTCCGAAGGGAGGGCACGTAATGAAGCTCCATATTTACCGCAGTGCGGAAGAAATCGGCCGTGCCGTTGCCGCGCTGCTTGTTGATGAAATCCACGCCAAGCCGGATTGCGTTCTCGGCCTTGCCACCGGCGCGTCCCCTCTCCCCGCCTACCGTGCCCTGATCGACGCGTACCGCGCGGGTGAGGTCAGCTTCAGCCGGGTAAAGACCTACAACCTGGACGAATACTGCGGCCTGCCGCGCGACGATAAAAACAGTTATTACACCTTTATGCACGAGAACCTGTTCGCCCACGTTGACCTTGCGCCGCAGAACGCGCACCTATTGGACGGGAACGCCGTGGACGAGGAGGCCGAATGCCGCGCTTACGACGAGGCGATCGCCCGTGACGGCGGCATCGACGTACAGCTTTTGGGCATCGGCACGAACGCGCACATCGGTTTCAACGAACCCGCCGAGCACTTTACGGACGGCGCGTTCAAAGTCAAACTCACGCCGAGCACGATCGGATCCAACAGCAAGTACTTTGACGACGGGCCTATGCCGAAATACGCGCTGACAATGGGCATCGGCGATATTATGAAAGCACGCAAGATCTTGCTGATCGCCACCGGCAGCAAGAAGGCCGCCGCCATCCGCGACACCGTGGAGGGCGAAGTGACGCCCCGCGTGCCCGCGTCGATCTTGCAGACGCACCCCGACGCGGAACTCTTCCTCGA
>CADBON010000045.1 GCA_902796315.1 Oscillospiraceae bacterium
CTTCCTGCGCGGGCGTCGCGGGACCGGCGGGGGACGGCGTGTAGGACGTGCCGCCCTCGGCGTTATAGATGTCGATCAGCGTTTGTTCGCCCTCGGTGAGAACGATGTTGGATTTGCCGTACAGCGCTTCCTGCAGATCGTGCGCGGCGGTCTTGTAATCCGCCACCCAAATCCACATATTTTCGCTTCCCGAAATGCGGGTCTCGGGGGTGGGCATCTGCAGTTCGGTGCGGCTGTAACTCGCCCATCCTTTTGTAACGGCGGCGGTGCCGAGCGAGATCAGCTCGCCCGTCTTGTAGCCGGTCATGACGTACGGCAGCAGGGTGTTGACGTATTTGTTCAGCTCGCCGAGCGACGCTTTTTGCGCGCGGGTGAGCATACTGTCGATCACGTTGCGCTGATTTTGGGCGCGTCCGACGTCGCCCTCGTTGTAGCAGTGGCGGGCGCGGCAGAAGCAAAGCGCCTGGAAGCCGGTCAGCGTCACGCCGTCGCCGTAGGGCATTCCCGCCCCCTGCCAGCGGTGGTTGATGTAGTTGGCGACGAACTCGGGAACGTCCACGGTCACGCCGCCCATCACGTCCACAAGGGCAGAGAAGGAATCGAAATCGACGAGCGCGTAGTTGTCGATGGTGATCTTATAGTTGTTCTCGATGGTCTCGATCAGTTTTTTGGCGCCCGCGTCACCCTCGCCGCCGATCGAATACGCCGCGTTGAGTTTGGTGCAGTGTGAATTCTCGCCGTTCTCGATATAGAGATAACTGTCGCGCAGGAACGAGACCATGGTGATCTTCTGCGTCTTTTTGTTGAGCGAGACGAGCAGCATGGTGTCGGTATTGCCGCCGCCCTCGTCACAGCCGATAAGCAGCACGTTGATGACGTTTTTGCTGGAAAGCTTCGCGTCGTTGCCCGAGGTCGCCCACTGTTTGAGTGCGCTGCGGAAACCCTCGCCGCCGATGTCAACGGCGATGCTGTCCATATCGGTGTCCTCTTCGTAGATCTTGCCGTAATCTTCCGTCTTGTTGAACTTTTCGCCCATCAGCGACAGTTTGTGGTGCACGAACAGACCGCCCGCGACGCCGGCTATCAGCAGCAGGGCGACCAGCACCAGCGCGACGATCAGAATGATCTTGCGCGGTTTGGAAAGCGACGTAAACCAGCGGCGCAGCGACCGTTTGGCGCGGCCGTCGGTCTCATCCGCGGGGATGAAGTCGCTGTCATCCGTGTCCTCACGGTCCTCGGGATCCTCGTCGTTGTCCCACTCGAGCGCGTCGGGATCGTTATAGGTCGCAAACTTTTTGCGCAGCGCGTCGGCGGAAAGCTCCTCCTCGGGAATTTCGGTCTGATCGATGAACGACGCGGGGCCCTGTCCGGGCTGATCGACATCGTCAAAATTGACGAACTCGCCCCCGACCTCGCTCTCGACCGTTTCGTCCGGGTTGTAGGAGACGGTGTCGTAAAGCGTTTCCGGGAAATCCGGCTCGGGCGCGGCTTCGGGCGCGGCTTCCGATGCGGCTTCGGGCGCGGCTTCCGATGCGTCTTCCGACGCGGCGGGCTCCGCTTCCGTTTCGGGCGCGGCGGGCTCGCCGTCCGCGGGCGGTTCCGTCTGCGGGCGGGATTTGGTCACGGGGATGCCGTCCGCCTGTTGTGCGGCGGCCATCCGTTGTTTTGCCTCGGCCTCCTCCTTGTCGGCTTCTCGCTGCAACAGTTCGAGATAGTCGTCAAGATCGTCGGTGTTGTGAGAGTTCCGGTTCTCTGCCATGCGTTTCTTACTCCTCCGGTTCAGCGTTATCCTCGGCGGCGGCCTCGGCCTCTTCGGCGGCGGCCTCCTCGGGCGTTTCGGTACCCTCGTCGGCGGTGCCGTCGTCCTCAACGGTGCCGTTGACCTCTTCTTCGTCATGCTCGGTGGCGGTGACGGTCACGACGCGGTCATCTTCCAAAAGCCGCATGACCTTGACGCCCTTGGCGGGTCTGGCGCACAGACGTACCGCCGCGGCGGGGATGCGGATGAGGATGCCCGTCTGGGAGATCAGCATCAGATCCTGCTCGGTGTCGATGGGGATAACGGCCGCCACGTCGCCGTAACGCTCAACGTGGTAAT
Source organism: Oscillospiraceae bacterium (assembly GCA_902796315.1). GTDB lineage: Bacteria > Bacillota > Clostridia > Oscillospirales > Acutalibacteraceae > DTU089. Next base: position 2,099 of record CADBON010000045.1, read on the forward strand.
TCAACAGACCCTTGCCGCCGCGTTTCTGCAGGCGGTAGTTGTTGTTTTCGCTGACGCGGCCGAAGCCGGTCTCGCTGACGGTGAGGGTCTTGCCCTCGGTCGGCATAACGAGCATGCTGACGACCTCGTCATCCTCCGCCAGGCGCATCGCGCGCACGCCGGTAGCTGTACGGCCGAGCGGACGGGCGTCGGTCTCGTGGAAGCGGATGGCCTTGCCTTTCTTGGTGGCGACCAGCAGGTCGTCCTCGCCGGTGGTCAGTTTGACGCTGATGAGTTCGTCATCCTCACGAAGCGACAGCGCGATGATACCGTTGCGGCGGGTGTTGGTGTAGGCCTCCAGCGGCGAGCGTTTGAGGATGCCGCGCTTGGTCATCATACACAGATAGTTGTAGCCGCCCTCTTTGGGGATGCGGATCATGGCGGAAACCTTTTCGCCGCTCTCGATCGGCAGAATGTTGACCACGTTCGTGCCCTTGCCGTTCTTGCTGCCCTCGGGGATCTCGTACCCCTTCAGTTTATAGGCACGGGCGCGGGTGGTATAGAACATGATCTCGTCATGCGAGGAGGCGATAAACATGGTTTCGGCCACGTCGTCCTCGCGGCGCGTCATCCCCTTGACGCCGCGGCCGCCCTTGTTCTGAACGGTGAAGCGGTCGACGGGCTGGCGCTTGATATAGCCCATGGTCGTATAGGTATACAGGCTGTTTTCTTCGGGGATGAGGTCCTCGATATCGACTTCGCCGCTGACGTTTTCGATGGCGGTGCGGCGCTCGTCGGCGTATTTGTCGCGTACGGCGTTCAGTTCGGTCTTGACGATGCCGAGTACGCGCTCGTGCGAAGAAAGGATCTCTTCAAATTCGGCGATACGGTGGTTGATCTCGTCCAACTCGTTGAGGATCTTCTGAATTTCAAGACCGGCGAGCTGGCCGAGACGGAACGCCACGATAGCGGTGGCCTGCGGGTCGTCGAAGTCGAATTGTTCCATAATGGCCTGCTTCGCCTCCGCCTGGCCGCCCTTGCAGGCGCGGATGGTGGCGATGATCTCATCGACGATGTCGATGGCGCGGGCAAGACCCTCCAAAATATGGGCGCGGTCTTTGGCTTTTTGCAGATCGTAGCGCGTACGGCGCTCGATGACCTCACACTGGAAATCGACGTACTGCTGCAGCATCTCTTTGAGCGTAAGGACCTTGGGTTCGCCGTTGACGATGGCGAGCATGATCACGCCGAAGGTGCTTTGCAACTGGGTGAACTGGAAGAGTTTGTTGAGCACGACCTGCGCGTTTGCGTCGCGCTTGAGGGTGATCTCGATATGCATGCCGGTCTTGGAGGAATAGTCGTTCAGATCGGCGATGCCGTCCAGCCGTTTTTCTTTGACAAGATCGGCGATGGACTCGATCAGCCGCGCCTTGTTGACCATATACGGCAGTTCGGTAACGACGATCTTGAAGCGGCCGTTCTTATCCTCAACGATATCGGTCTTGGCGCGCAGCACCAGTTTGCCGCGGCCCGTCGCGTAAGCGGCGCGGATGCCCGCGCGGCCCATGATGATGCCGCCGGTCGGGAAATCCGGCCCTTTGACGCACTGCATCAGATCCTCGGGCGCCGCATCGGGATCATCGATCAGCAGATCGATCGCGTCGCAGACCTCGCCGAGATTGTGCGGCGGGATGTTGGTCGCCATACCGACCGCGATACCCTGCGAGCCGTTGACCAGCAGGTTGGGAAAGCGCGACGGAAGCACGACCGGCTCTTTGAGGCGGTCGTCGTAGTTGGACATGAAATCGACCGTATCTTTGTCAATATCGGTCAGCATTTCCAGCGCCATTTTGCTCATACGGCTCTCGGTATAACGGTAGGCGGCGGGCGGGTCGCCGTCGATGGAACCGAAGTTGCCGTGGCCGTCGACCAGCACGTAGCGCATGGAGAAATCCTGCGCCAGACGCACCATCGCGTCATAGACGCTGGCGTCGCCGTGCGGGTGATAGCGGCCCAGCACGCTGCCGACGGTATCGGCGCACTTGCGGTAGGCCTTGTCGGGCGTGAGGTTATTCTCATACATCGTGTAGAGAATACGCCTGTGAACGGGCTTCAGACCGTCGCGCACGTCGGGCAGGGCGCGCGAAATGATGACCGACATCGAGTAATCGAGGAACGCGGTGCGCACCTCTTTATTGATGTCGATATTGACGATGTGCTGGTGTTCGTAGGGGTCGGGAATGTCGTTGACGCCCTGCGTCATGCCTTGCTTTTCTTCATCCATAGTACGGAAGTTCCTTTCTGGCAGATCGAACTGTTAATGATTCGGCTATGTGTCAAATATCCAGGTTCTGTACGAACTTTGCGTTTTTCTCAATAAACTCGCGGCGCGGTTCGACCTTGTCGCCCATGAGGATAGAGAAGGTCTCGTCCGCTGCCTCGGCGTCTTCCATGGTGACGCGCTTCATCAGGCGCGTCTGCGGGTCCATGGTGGTCTCCCACAACTGGTCGGGATCCATTTCACCAAGACCTTTATACCGCTGGATGGTATAGCCGGAGGTGAGCTCCTCTATGATGCGGTCGCGTTCTTCGTCCGAATAGGCGTAGCGGTGGTTTTTGCCCTTGCTCAGACGGTACAGCGGCGGCTGGGCGAGGTAGACGTGGCCGGTCTCGATCAGCGGGCGCATATAGCGGAAGAAGAAGGTCAGCAGCAGGGTGCGGATGTGGGCGCCGTCGACGTCGGCATCCGCCATGATGATGATCTTGTCGTAGCGCAGTTTGCTCAAATCGAAATCTTCGCCGATGCCGGTACCGACCGCGAGGATGACGGGCGTGAGCTTGTCGTTGCCGATCACCTTGTCAAGCCGCGCCTTTTCGACGTTGAGCATCTTGCCCCACAGCGGAAGGATGGCCTGGAACATACGGTCGCGTCCCTGCTTGGCGGAGCCGCCGGCGGAGTCGCCCTCGACGATATACACTTCGGTGCGGACGGCGTCCTTTTCGATGCAGTCGGCGAGTTTGCCGGGCAGGTTGTTGCTCTCAAGCGCGGATTTGCGGCGGGCGTTGTCACGCGCCTTGCGCGCCGCTTCACGGGCGCGGCTGGCGTCCAGCGCTTTTTGGAAGATGGCGCGGGCGTCGGCGGGATTTTCTTCAAAATAGGTCGACAGTTTTTCGTATACGCATTTCGAGACCAGCGGGGTGATGTCGGTGTTGCCGAGTTTGCCCTTGGTCTGGCCCTCAAACTGCGCTTCGGTCAATTTGACGCTGATCACGGCGACCAGTCCTTCGCGGACGTCTTCGCCGGAAAGGTTTTTGTCGTTATCCTTTAATAAATTGTATTTGCGGCCGTAATCGTTGAAGACACGGGTCAGAGCGGTCTTGAAGCCCTGCTCGTGGGTGCCGCCGTCCACGGTGCGGACGTTGTTGGCGAACGAGAGAATCAGTTCGTTGTAACTGTCGGTATACATCAGCGCAATATTCGCTTCACGGTCGCCGCTGACGGCCGAGAAGTGAATGGGATTTTCGTGCAGGGTGGTCAGACCGCGCGTTTTAGTGATGTAATCGACGAAGGACGAAATGCCGCCCTCGTAACAATAAACTTCATTCCGTACGTCGGCAGGGTCGCGGCTGTCGGTCAGCGAGATCGACAGACCGGCGTTCAGAAAACTCTGTTCGCGCAGACGGCGGGACAGCACCTCGTACTCATACTCGGTGGTCTCGGTGAAGATCTCGGGGTCGGCCTTGAAGCGGATGAGCGTGCCGGTCTTGTCGGTATCGCCGATCACTTTCAGATCGCAGGTGGGCTTGCCGCGTTCAAAACGCTGATAGTGCACGTGCCCCTCCTGCGAGACCTCGACCTCGAACCACTCGCTCAGCGCGTTGACGACGGACGAACCGACGCCGTGAAGACCGCCGCTGACCTTGTAGCCGCTGCCGCCGAATTTACCGCCGGCGTGCAGGATCGTCAGCACGACGGTGACGGCGGGCAGCCCCTGCTGTTCGTTGATGCCGACGGGGATGCCGCGGCCGTTGTCGCGCACGGTGATGACGTTGTCGGGCAGGATCTCGACCTCGATATGGGTGCAGAAGCCGGCCAACGCTTCGTCGATGGAGTTGTCGACGATCTCATAGACCAGATGGTGCAGACCTTTGGGGCCGGTGGTACCGATATACATACCGGGCCGCTTGCGCACGGCCTCCAGCCCCTCGAGGACCTGGATGGCGCTCGCGTCGTACTTTTCGGTGACGGTCGTCTCCATCGTCTCGTCGCTGTCGCTGATGACGATCTGCTCTTCGAGTTTTTCTTCAAGCAGTTCCGCTTCGGTTTTTGCGATGTTCTCGTCCAAAATGCTTACCTCCGGGAAAGATTTGTTTTTCGTAAACGGTTGCGGGAAGACGGGTGCGCCTTCCGTTTTATATGTTCCGGCTTTTGCCGGTCGTTGTCGTAAAAGGTCACGGTCGTTTGCCGCCGTATTGCGCGGCGCGCATTTTTTTCAGCACGGTGTCGACCGATAAACTGGTCAGATACACCCGGCGCCGTCCCCCCTCCTCACAGACGAGAAAGGTACGGGGCGTGTCAAGCCGCGAGAGCACGTCCAGCGCCATAACGTTGACCAGGTCGCCGTTTTTTTCGGCGGCGCTGAGATAAGCGGCGGTATCCTGCCCGTCGGCGGTGGTGCTTTCCACGTCGAAAACGCCGACGACGTCGTTGTCGGAGAGCATCACGTCCTGCCCGATATGAAACAGCATTACGGTTCCTCCGGTTTCAGTGTGCCGTTCCGCACGAGGAACGACCGCCCCTTGCACAGGCGCAGCACCTGCGAGGGGTCGCAGCAGGTCAGAAAGACCTGGCGGTTGTCGATGTGGTTGAGCACGTAGTCCTGCCGCTTTTCGTCCAGTTCGCTCATCACGTCATCCAGCAGCATGACGGGCGTTTCGCCCGTGGCGCGCTTGATAATCTCGCTTTCGCCGAGTTTGAGCACCAGCGCACAGGAGCGCTGCTGCCCCTGCGAGCCGTAACTGCGTGCGCTGACGCCGTTCAGACGGATGTCCAGATCGTCGCGGTGCGGGCCGACGGTGGTGGTCTTGAAAAGCACGTCGTTTTTGCGGGCGGCTTTCAGCCGTTCCGCCTCTTCGCGATAAAGTTCTTCGGGCGGTTTGCGGTCGCCCGCGGCGTCGCGGGAATAGACGACGGAAAAGGATTCGGTATCTTCCGAGATCCCGCTGTAGATCTCTTTGCAGTACTCGGACAGCAGGCGTGTGTAACCGATGCGCTCATACACGACGGCCGCGGCACAGCGTGCGAGCACGTCGTCGTAATTATCAAGAACGTCGTACAGTTCGGCGCTCAGATACAAATCTTTTAACAGCGCGTTGCGCTGTACAAGGGTACGGCGGTAACGTGCCAAATACTCGGCGTACCGCGGGCGCAGTTCACACAGCGCCGTATCCAGAAACCGGCGGCGGAACACCGGCCCGTCCTGGATCAGCGCCAAATGCGCCGGCGAAAAGATCACCGCGTAAAAGCGGCCGATGAACTCCGCCTGACTTTCCAGCGCCACACCGTTCAAGAACGCCTGCTTCTGCGCGCCGAGCGTCAGTTCGGCGTAGTGGCTGCGGGCGGAATCGGTAAACGCAAGACTGAGTTTTGCGGTATCGGACCCGAATTTGATCAATTCGTTGTCACGGGCGCCGCGAAAACTTTTGCAGCCCGTGAACAGCCACATGGCCTCTAAAATATTGGTTTTTCCCTGCGCGTTCGCTCCGTAAATGACGTTGACTCCCTCGCCGGGTTCGAAATTTACCGTCTCTGCATTCCGGTAATTCTGAAGGGTCACGGAATCGATTTTCATACCGTCCTCCGGGGCTGTGCGTTATTGCAGAGTCGTCTGCACAAGGCCGTACTCCACAACGTCGCCTTTGCGCAGTTTTTTGCCGCGCTGTGTGCATACTTCGCCGTTGACGCGGACTTTGCCGTCTTGAATCACGAGTTTTGCGTGACCGCCCGTCTGCACGCTGCCGGTCACTTTCAGCAGCGCGTCAAGACGGATATATTCTTCGTTCAAAGAAAAGGTCTTTTGCTCGCGTTTCGC